>JAQBTV010000016.1 GCA_027624715.1 Pseudomonadota bacterium | reverse complement strand
ACCATCTTTCCAGTCTTATCAATGAATCCATATTTACCAGTCTCATTGTCACGAATTATTACGCGAGCAAGTCCTTGTGAAAAACCGTATGCATTATCAAATTGTGGATTGATAACAAATTTACCAGTCTTATCTGTAATTTCTATTTGACTGGATTCGTCCGCATTTGCTCTGTCACATCCACTTAAAACTAGGATTGATGCACAAATTAAATATAAAAAATATTTCATTTAATGCTCCTTTGTAATGATGCAGTCATCATCATCAACAGTCCCATCAGTAGTCGCGTCATTGTTCGCCCCTCCCATGTGACTCATATATTAGAGCATTTAATTTTTGAATACCCACTTCTTGCAGATTTCCAGCCTTCCCAAGCACCGGCATCATGTCTAGGATTCTTATCAAAGTCCTGCCATGTAATCGCATACCAACTCGCTTTATTTGGTCTACCCCCTTTGACAGTTTCATAAATAAATTCGCCTTCAATCAACTCTCTTTTTGCTCTCTGAATAACATCGGCGCTTTTCCATCCTCTTTTGGATAGATACTTGCTTGATGCCAATAACTGGCCATTGTTATTTTTAACATACTGTCTAGCAAACACCATTAGCAAAGACCTGGCAGGGTGCGATAAATGCCTATAGGCAGGGCAATCCAGTACAGACCAAGGCATAGCAACAAAACCTCCTCCATCTCTTCCTGCCCCCTTTTTAAACCCCCTCCTTGCTTTATCAAGGCCCATACCAGACTCTATGCGCAAAGGGCATCTGCATAAGCCCTCATGATTGCCTGATAGCTCTCCTCAATATCAGTAATTTTGGATTGAGTGTTATTCATGGCCTTGAGCCTTTTTGGAACCAAGCCATTTGTCTACCTCGTCGGCATCCCAGACGGTTGTATTCACGCCTAACTTAAAGGGAGAGGGAAATGATCCATCACTGGCCTTCACCCAGCGCCAAATTGTGGCCGGTGAGACAGGCAATAAACCTTTACTGTTTTTTGTAGTGGCCAGAACCGCCATGCGGTAGACGCGTTGTTGCATAGTCTTAGTCTCCCACTCGAACGCGGTAGCGCGGGATGCGCTGCCATCAGTCGGTGTGATTCTTAAGATAGACGCAAAATTTTCCCATTAAATATTTTTATTTATTAGGAATTAAGTTTTTTCGCTTTGGTGTAATGGTTCAGCAGCGTTTTGAGGGATGGTATCTTTCCCGCTCGGCCGCGCTTTTTAATAACTAACGGCCTGATTTCAAATTTTAATGCGTTAAATGCATTGGGTTTATGCGAATTTTCTTCTCGCACCATTTCAATTGCGTTTTCAACCATCGCTAAAAAATTGCCGTAAAAGATGTGATCATGACGTTTGGGCGCACCTCTTGGTCTCTTGCGCTTTATGAGCGCGGCGGCCAGCTCAGGTTGCCTGTTGCGTTGCTGTAGTTGCGCGTTGCGTTGCTCTAGTTGCGCGTTGCGTTGCTCTAGTTCTTGAATGTGCTCGCGCATGTATTTTGTTGTTGCAAGACCATCATCTGTCATGCTGCCCCCCTGATCGACGTGACGTTATCGCGTGGCGCACGGTGCACGAATCTTGCCCAGTCTTGCATCATGGCGCGGCGCTTCTCTAGCTGATCGCCACGCTCATAGCTTTGGGTCACAGCGTTACCCACACGGTGCGCGAGTGCGTGCTCTCGTAACTCTGTCGGGTAGTTTGTGTGCTCTTGCGCCCATGTGGCGAACGTTGAACGTAAACCATGCGGCACAATCGGCTTGCCTTTGTGATCAGCCCAGACCACCTGAGGCTTATTCATGCGCTTAATAACGGCGGCCAATGTCATGTCTGACAGTTGCTTGTTTTCGTTACCCACAAATATTAGGTCTGTGCCTTCACGCTTAACTAAAGACTTTAAAAGAGTCACGGCGGCGTCTGATAACGGCACACGGTGCGCCGCATCGGCTTTCATGCGCTCGGCTGGTATAAGCCACTCTGCCGCCGCTGAATCAATCTCTGACCATGTGGCGCCTCTGGCCTCGTTCGATCTACACGCGGTGAGCATCAGAAAGTGCAAACACTTAGCGCCCTCACCCTCGGCAGCGTTTAGTGCTAAGCCAAAGGCTTGTACATCTTTAATCTTTAACGCTGGGTGAGGCTCAGCCTTAGTGCCCTTGGGTTTGGGTAATACCTTAGCTATATTGTTGTGCCACACGGCGGGATTGTATTTATCGCGATACCCATTCACAGCAGCCCATGCCAGCACCGCTTCGAGTCGTTGGCGCACGCGGTTCATTGTTTCGGTCTTGGTTACCCAGTCAGGTTCGATCACACTTAAGACATCACCCATCGTGATGTTACGAACGGGCTTTTTACCGATCTTGGGATAAGCGTAGGTGGCGAGTGTGTTTTCCCATTGCTGGGCGTGCTTGTTGCTTTTCCATGTTAACCGGTACTTCTTAATGTAACTCTCGGCGCAGCGCTGAAAGTTCCACTCGTTAGCGCTCTGCTCATCGCGGCGCTCATCGATTGGATCTCTACCGTCTTTAATCGCGTGTTTGGCGGCTCTAGCCAATTCGTGGGCACGCGCAAGCGTAGTCGCTGGATATGCACCTAAACCCATGTCGGTGCGGCGTGACTTGATCTGTGTTCGTAGTATCCAAGAGCGTGCACCAGACGTGCTGATGCGTAACCCAAGCCCTGCGACGGTCCCGACCATGTGAAAGCCCTCACCCTCGAGTCGCTTGACTTCAATCGCGGTTAGCGGCTTTGCTATCTTTGGCATGGTCTAGTCCCCCCTTTCGTGTCTGTAACCACATACGTAACCACATAAACAATTGTAGTGGGATAAGACGCAAAAAGACACAGGGATTCGAACTCTCCTATGAAGATGTGCATTTTATGTGGTTATTCGAGACGTAAAAAAAGCCCTTAAAAGAGCCTTATGGCGGAGAGGGAGGGATTCGAACCCTCGGTACGTTTGCACGTACAACGGTTTTCGAGACCGCCACATTCAACCACTCTGCCACCTCTCCGATATCGCGGATTCTACCAGTTTGGTGCCGCCACAGTAGACTTAGGACCACCAAAAAATTACAAACGTGATCAAATTAATAAGATCTAGGCAAACCGAGTACCTTCTCCGCGATGTAACACATGATGAGCTCACGACTCACGGGAGCGATACGAGGAATCATAATTTCTCTCAGGTAACGTTCCACGTGATATTCCTTTGCATACCCAAAACCACCATGGGTGCGCACAGCCCGATCGCAAGCCTCATAAGCCGCATCAGCAGCAAGAAACTTGGCAGCGTTTGCTTCTGCACCACAAGGTTTTTGTTCATCATAAAGTTTAGCCGCACGCCACACCATCAGATCCGCCGCCTCTAGCGCCATCCAGCTCTCCGCTAAGGGATGCTGAATACTTTGGTTCTGGCCAATAAAGCGCCCAAATACTTTGCGTTCATTCGCATAGTTCACTGCCTTGTCTAGGGCACGGCGCCCCACTCCAATTGCCTCAGCCGCAATAAGGATACGTTCAGGATTCAAGGTGTCCAATAACATTCGAAAACCTTCACCCTCCTCACCGATACGATCGGCATCAGGCACTACGAGTTCATCAATAAAAACTAAATTTGAATCCACCGCACCTCGACCCATTTTTTTTATCTCACGCACTTCAACACGTTCTCGATCAAGGTCGACATAAAACAAAGTCATGCCATCTGTCGCGTTAGCGCAATCTTCGATCGGCGTTGTGCGCGTGACAAGCAGCATTTTATTGGCGTGCTGTGCTGTCGACATCCATACTTTAGTACCACTGATCACGTAATCGGAACCACGTCGGATCGCGCGCGTTTTAATGTGCGTCGTATCCAATCCTGCATCAGGTTCCGTGACGCCAAACGCAACCTTATCTTGACCAGAAACTAAGCTTGATATCCAGCGAGATTTTTGTTCGGCTGTTCCATACTTAATGATTGCATGAGGCCCAAACAAATTAATGTGAATGGATGAGCACGCCGCAAAAACACCTCCGGATTGACCCACCGTGTGCATCATCAGCGCCGCATCAGTGACCCCGAGCCCCGCTCCACCATATTCTTGCGGCATAGTAATGCCCAACCAGCCAGACTCCGCCATCGCCGCATGAAATTCTGAAGGGAATTCTCCCTTTTGATCTTTTTCTAACCAAAAGTTATCATCGAATCGATCACAGATCGCCTGTACCGACTTTACAATTTGTTCTCGTTCAGAACTCGGCTCAATTCCAGATGGAAGAGTCGACTGCCTCAACATTAAACGGCACACCCAGTCAACGAGAAACCAAGAATCATCATGAGTTAACGCGGCTCAATGACCTCAACCCCAGCCATATAAGCTTTAAGGACCTGAGGTATCTCAACCGATCCGTCTTGCCGCTGATAATTCTCAAGTACAGCAATTAACGTACGGCCAACAGCCAAACCGGAACCATTCAACGTGTGTACGAATTCTGTCTTTCCTTGCCCAGACCTGAAGCGCGTTTGCATGCGTCTCGCTTGAAAAGCTTCAAAATTACTGCATGACGATATCTCGCGATACGCATTTTGTCCGGGTAACCAGACTTCAATGTCATACGTCTTTGCTGAGGAAAAACCCATATCTCCTGTGCACAGCGTGAGAGTACGAAACGGTATCTCAAGATCAACAAGGACGGACTCTGCATGACCGGTCAATACTTCAAGTTGCTCATAAGAGTGATCCGGATGCGAAAACTGTACAAGCTCGACCTTATCGAACTGATGTTGACGGATCATCCCTCGCGTGTCTCTGCCGTATGAGCCGGCTTCCGAGCGAAAGCACGGTGTATGACACACAAATTTAATGGGTAGATCATCCGTGTTGAGGATTTCGCCACGGTAAATATTCGTTACAGGAACCTCAGCAGTCGGAATGAGGTAAAACTTTTGCTCATCCGTGAGCGGTATGGCAAATAAATCCTCCTCAAACTTAGGTAACTGCCCGGTACCATACAAGGAATCAGCATTCACCAAGTAAGGTGTGTAGACCTCGGTATAGCCGTGTCTACGCGTGTGCGTATCAAGCATGTACTGAGTAATGGCGCGGTGTAATCGTGCCACTTCACCCGTCATGATCGAGAACCGAGATCCAGTGATTTTTGTAGCTCGCTCAAAATCGAGCATTCCTAATTTTTCCCCGATATCAACATGATCCTGAGGCTCAAAATCATAGGATCGAGGAACTCCAACCTTCCTCACTACAACATTATCCTCTTCAGACTTCCCAATGGGCACAGAGTCGTTGGGCAAATTAGGAATACCAGAGAGCAAGTCGCGCATTTTTGACTGGAGTTCACTCAGCGTGTCTTCATTCGACTTTAAGCGATCTGCAAACTCACTCACCTGACCCATCAAATCAGAAGCTTTTTGTTCATCACCATCTTTCTTTGCATGACCTATTTCTTTCGAAATCGCATTACGTTGCGCTTGCAAATTTTCAGTATCTGATTGAACCGTTTTACGAGCCGAATCCAGCGTGATAAACGCATTCACATCGAGCACAAAACCACGACACTCCTTCAATTTACTAGCGACGTTATGCATATCATTTCTTAGAAGTTGTACGTCGAGCATGTATTCCTTAATCCTTAAAATGTCTTGACCCAGTTATTTTTTACCAGTACTAGCACCAATACTATTCTCACTTGCATCCAGCTGTCTTAAGCGATCGAGTTTCTCCTTGATCTTAATCTCCAAACCGCGACTGACAGGCCAATAAAATTGTTCCGGAGTCACGCCATCTGGAAAGTACTGTACGTTGGGCGCATATCCATCGTGCTCATGATGTGGGTACCGATATCCATCCGAGTGACCCAACTCCTTCATAAGACTCGTGGGTGCGTTTCTCAAATGCGTCGGCACCGCACTCGAACCACGCGCCCGAACAAAAACCGAAGCTTTATTATAGGCTGTATACACAGCATTGCTCTTGGGTGCACACGCAAGATACAAAACACATTGTGCAAGCACCAAATCACCTTCTGGAGAACCTAACCGTTCAAACGCCGAAACTGTATCTAAAGCGACGGTGAGTGCCCTAGGGTCAGCGAGCCCTATATCTTCAACTGCCATTCTAATCATGCGTCGCCCAATGTAGAACGGATCAACGCCGCCGTCGAGCATGCGCGTTAGCCAATACAAACTGGCGTCAGGTGACGAGCCTCGCACAGACTTATGTAATGCAGAAATACTGTCATAGAATACATCCCCTTGTTTATCAAACAAACGGAATACCCGGGGCAGTGTGCTCGTCACAAAATCACCGTCAATCACTTCTCGCATCACATCTTTTGCCGCGGTGACAATAATTTCCAAGATATTTAAAATTTTACGCGCGTCGCCATCGGCATGACTGATGATGAGTGCTTTTGCCGTTTCATCGATACACCCTGACATCCCCAAATGCGTCATACCGCGTTCGAGTACAACAGTCAACGCCTCTTCAGTTAACGATTCAAGTACGTACACCGTTGCTCGTGAGAGCAACGCATTATTCACCTCAAACGAAGGATTTTCTGTTGTGGCTCCCATAAAAACAAACAACCCACTCTCGACATGAGGGAGGAATGCATCCTGTTGCGTTTTATTAAAGCGATGGACCTCATCCACAAACACTAAAGTTTGCTGGTTAAACTCATTTCTGTTTTTTTGCGCAATCGCGACGACTTCACGAATCTCTTTAACGCCCGAGAGCACAGCAGAGAGCTCCACTAGGTTCGCTGCACTGGATCGCGCTAAAATTCGAGCGAGTGTCGTTTTACCCACACCTGGTGGCCCCCACAAAATCATTGATTGAAGGTTTCCGGATCGTGCAGCCAGGGTCAAAGGCTTGCCCTCGCCAATGAGGTGGGTCTGTCCTACGAATTCGTCGAGCGTTTTTGGTCTTAATTGATCCGCTAGTGGTGTACTCATAGCTGGATAATAAGCCTAGTTAGGAGGAGGAAATACAGGCTAATAAAACCACGAGCTACTGAGTCACTAGGTCTGCGTTTTCCGGCACTTCAAATCTAAATTCATCTGCCGAAAACTTTAAGGGAACCACAAATCGATCAAATTCAATAATGGTCCATTGGCCAAAATAGTCATAAAGCGTCATTTTTTTTACCATAGATGACGATAGACCAATCTCGATACGCTCAAATAATCCGCTCTCTTCATAAGGAATCACGCGCACCCAAACAAGTCCGCCTTTTGGGCTCAGCGCCTCTAGACCAAAATAACTCTCGATATCTTTTGACCCATATAACAAAGCCGCTGGACTCGAACCGAGCGCGCGGTCTAGTGCCACTTGGGTCACCTGCTGTAAATCTTTATCGTAAACCCAAAGGAACTTGCCATCACCAACCAGTAACTGCTCATACGGCTTGCGATAATGCCATCTGAATTTTCCAGGCCTGGCAAACTTAAGATCTCCAAATGACTCTTGAACCAAAACGCCGGAACGGTCATAAACACGCTGTACAAAACTAGCCTGACCTGAACTCGAGGCGCTAACAAACTTTTGTAATTGTTCAATACCTCCAGCAAGCACGAAAGAAGGAAATACAGCAATCATCACAATCATGAGCCGAAAAAAATTAATCCGCATCAATCAATCCAGTTTCAAACATGTCATTAATGTTCTCGATTGTACGCTAGGATTTCTCGACTACCGGAAGAAGACATACTCGATACCAAGCCTGCAACTTCCATTTGCTCAACCAACCGGGCAGCTCGGTTATAGCCAATCCGTAAATGCCGCTGAACTAACGAGATTGACGCGCGCTTATTCTTCAACACAATCTCTACAGCTTGATCATAAAGTGGATCATTTTCACCATCCTCTCCCATTCCAGACTCTCCAGAACCATCGCCAGCAACCGGCGCTTCTAGAACGCTATCAATGTACTGCGGCTCACCTCGACTCTTTAACGCATCCACCACGCGATGAACCTCTTGATCGTCCACAAAGGCACCGTGTATCCGCAGCGGGTATCCACTTCCAGGGGGTAAATAAAGCATATCACCCTGACCCAATAGTTGTTCGGCACCCATTTGGTCGAGAATCGTTCGAGAATCCACACGACTGGACACTTGAAAGGAAATCCGTGTAGGAATATTCGCTTTGATCAATCCGGTAATCACGTCAACCGAAGGCCGCTGGGTGGCAAGAATGAGGTGAATGCCAGCAGCTCGGGCTTTCTGAGCAAGACGAACAATCAACTCTTCAATCTTTTTCCCGAGAACCATAATGAGGTCAGCTAACTCATCGATAACCACAACGATGAGCGGTAGCTCCTGGAGGGGCTCAGGCTCCTCAGGGTTAAAACTGAATGGATTATCGATCTTCTTATTTACTTTTGCCGCCTGACGTATCTTCGTATTAAAGCCAGAAAGATTTCTGACACCCAAAGCAGACATGAGTCGATAACGTCGGTCCATCTCGCCCACACACCAATTCAATGCATGCGCAGCTTTAGGCATTTCGGTAACTACTGGCGCTAGCAAATGAGGGATCCCCTCATACACAGACAGCTCCAACATCTTAGGATCAATCAAAATCATTCGAACTTCATTAGGAGTGGACTTATAGAGTAATGACAATATCATTGCATTAATCGCAACCGACTTACCTGAGCCGGTAGTTCCTGCTACCAACAAATGGGGCATCTTCGTAAGATCTGCACACACCGGCACCCCTGAAATATCCTTACCCAACGCAATAGCGAGTGGCGAAGGCACATCGGCATAGGTCTGAGATGCGAGCACCTCAGACAGATAGACCAACTGGCGCTTCGTGTTCGGGATCTCTAGGCCCATCGTAGTTTTACCCGGTATCGTTTCAACCACTCGAATACTGATAACGGACAACGATCTTGCCAAATCCCGATTCAAGTTAATAATCTGACTACCTTTCACTCCAACAGCTGGCTCAATTTCATAACGCGTGATCACCGGGCCAGGCTGAGCGGCCACAACTCTGACTTCAATATTAAAGTCCATTAACTTTTTCTCAATTAATCGTGACGTATACTCAAGCGTATCAGCAGAAATTGACTCGACATCAGATGGCGGCGTATCCAAAAGATTAATCGATGGCAACTCTGAATCCGGCAAATCCTCAAATAAAGGTTTCTGTTTTTCTTTTTGTGCCCGCTCTGATTGAGGGATCTGCTGCACAGGCTTATCAATTCGTAGTGGCTTGAGTTCAGTGAGAGTAGTTTTCTCGCGAACCTCCTCTAATCGATCCATTCGCGCTTCTAACGCAATTTCTCCCGCCTTACGGTCACGCCATGCTTCCCAACCTTGCCAAACACGCAACGCTGACCATTCGAGCCAATACCCCATTTTCTCCGATACCACTATCCAGGATACCCCACTAACCAGGGAAATCCCTGCAGCCATCTGTACCAAAAACATCAAAGTGCTACCAATAAACCCAAATGCACTGTTACTGATGAGGGCAATTCCACCCCCGATAATACCTCCAGGCTTACCTGGTAATTCGAAAAGTGCAGAATGTAAACGAAGCGCCTCAAGGGCCGCACTTGATAGCACTAGAAGCAAAAATCCGAAGAAAACAAGCAGAACTACTTTAGGGTTTTCAGTAAGTCTCCGAGCTGGCTGGCGATAGGCTCGAATCACGAGCAGCGCACCAGCCAGGACAATCCACCAAGCTGAAAACCCGAATAAATATAAGAGCACGTCCGATATGTGCGCTCCGACAATTCCTCCCGAGTTGCTAGCGTCTTGCTCGGTAGATTGACGTGACCATGCAGGATCAGAAGGATTGTAAGTAACTAATACCAGCGCCAAATAGGCGAGAACTCCTGAGGAGAGGAGCAAACCAGTTTCTCGCAACAAAACGACAAGCTTCGGTGGCAAAACACTTTTAGTAGAGGACTCTGTGTTGACTATTTCCGAGTTTTTAGGTGTTTTTCGTTTAGCCAATTTTCAACCCGTCATACAGTTAGTCAGAACGCCTGTAAAATTAAATTAATGCTAATTTTAGCCGAAACGTCATTGTAACTGAGACACACCGCTCGGTTGCTAAACAATTTTAATTTTGCGCTTATCACGAATAAAATACACATTTACTAATCACATCTCATATACACCTTAACAGTAGCTAGGTAACTGATATGAAAAAAAAACACAATAAACTCATGATTTTAGGCTCAGGACCCGCAGGCTATACCGCTGCCGTCTACGCAGCCCGAGCTAATTTAAAACCCGTCGTAATTACCGGTATGGCGCAAGGTGGCCAACTGATGACGACGACCGACGTAGATAATTGGCCTGCAGATGCTGATGGCGTACAAGGTCCAGAACTTATGGATCGATTCCAAAGACACGCCGAACGATTCGGCACTGAAGTAATATTCGACCACATTCATACTGTTAAACTCGAAGAGAGACCATTCACAATGCTTGGTGATCAGGCAGAATATACATGTGATGCGTTAATTATTGCGACGGGTGCGTCCGCTAAGTATCTGGGTATCCCGTCCGAAGAAACGTATGCAGGAAGAGGAGTTTCTGCCTGCGCAACGTGCGACGGATTTTTCTACAAAGGTCAAGAGGTTGCGGTTATCGGCGGTGGAAACACCGCGGTTGAAGAGGCTCTCTACCTTTCAAATATTGCAAAAAAAGTGACGCTTGTTCACCGAAGAGACCAATTCAAAGCCGAAGCAATACTGATTGATCGAATCTTAGAAAAACAAAAAACTGGGAACATTGACATCATTTGGGACCACACCCTCGATGAAATTTTAGGTGATGCCACGGGTGTAACTGGAATGCGTATCAAAAACACTAAAAACACAGAGAATTCAAACTTATCAGTTGCGGGTATCTTTATTGCAATTGGCCACTCACCCAATACCGATATCTTTGCAGGACAACTCGACATGGTGGGCGGTTACATCACCACCCAATGTGGCAGAGATGGAAACGCCACTCACACCAGCGTACCTGGAGTGTTTGCCGCTGGAGACGTGCAGGATCATATTTATCGTCAAGCCGTAACAAGTGCTGCAACAGGTTGCATGGCAGCTCTAGACGCAGAACGGTTTTTAACAAGTAAAAACTGACTTCACCGGCTCAGAATTCGCTTATGCCACCTAATAATGACCAGAATCCAGAAGAACGGTTTGAAGATCTTCTTGAAGAAACGCTAAAAGACGTTACCGTCTTAAAAAAAGACGGCAAAGTCTTCCGATCGAAAGAGCAACCCGCGCCAATTCCAGCCCAGTCCATAAAAGATGAGGCGGAGGTGCTTAGAGAGTTACTTCACCAAAATATTGAAGACGAGGGCTTAGAATTTATATCAGAGGAGTCCGCGTATTTGAAGCCTGGTTTGCAACACCAAATACTTAGGAGGCTCAGAAGGAGCTATTGGGTCGTACAAGACGAACTGGATTTGCATGGATCAACATCTGAAGACGCGCGAATCTTAGTATCAAATTTTTTGTCGCACGCAAAAAAAAATAAGTTTCGATGTGTCCGGATCATACATGGCAAAGGGTATCGATCTAGGAACCGGGAGCCAGTACTCAAAAAGAAACTATTTCGCTGGCTCCAGCTGAGATCCGACGTCCTTGCCTATTGTGAAGCCGCACTTGGTGATGGGGGCAGTGGCGCAACGATGCTTCTACTAAAAGCAAAAAATTAACTACTCGTTAATCCCTCACTTAGACCGCATCCTCATTTGTTTCTCCTGTGCGAATTCGTATCACCTGCTCGACTGCACTCACAAAAATCTTGCCATCACCAATCTTTCCAGTTCTAGCGGCCGACACCAAACTCTCCACAGCTTGATCAACGAGACTGTCAATCACCACCACTTCAATTTTCACTTTTGGTAAAAAATCAACGACATATTCAGCTCCCCGATATAGTTCGGTGTGGCCCTTTTGACGGCCAAATCCCTTAACCTCTGTTAAAGTAAGTCCTGTAATACCAATGGCTGATAATGCTTCACGTACTTCATCTAGCTTGAATGGCTTGATCACAGCTTCTATTTTTTTCATACGTTCATTCCCCCTAAAAAATCAGCTCACGTCAGCGAGAGTCCGATAGTTTTAATCAAAGCAAAGAAACCCAACACTGCAAACACATATCAACACCAATATCATGGCACGTACCCTACTGGTCAATCAAGCCACGAAACTTACTTGTAATGGGGTATCGCCAATCCTTTCCGAAACCGCGAGCCGTTACCCGGACCCCTGGAGGTGACTGTCGTCTTTTATATTCATTCATATGGATAAGCCAAACAATTCGCGTCACATCTTCAGCGCTATATCCGAGTCCGATAATCTCATCAACACCTCGGTCATATTCAACGTAATGCTCCACAATCGCATCAAGGACCTCATAAGGCGGCAGTGAATCTGAATCTACCTGATCAGGTCTGAGCTCGGCACTGGGTGGCCGTTCAATAATTCGCGCTGGAATACATGCCGAAATGGTATTACGATAATTAGATAAACGATAAACTGCCTGCTTAGTTAGGTCTTTGAGCACGGCCAAGCCTCCGGCCATATCACCATACAAAGTCGCGTATCCGGTACTCATTTCACTTTTATTCCCAGTAGTTAATACTAAAGAGCCAAACTTATTCGATAAACTCATCAGCAACGTTCCACGAATTCTCGATTGTAGGTTTTCCTCTGTGGTGTCGAATGCTCTACCCATAAACTCCTCCGACAGACCCGCCATAAACACATCAAATATAGGTTTTATTTCGATCTCAGAATAATGCACACCGAGGCCGATCGCCATGCGTCTGGCATCCTCCCGACTCATGTCAGCGGTAAACTGAGACGGCATCATGACGGCCTTAACCCTTTCAGCACCTACAGCGTCAGCAGCCACAGCTAAGGTCAGTGCAGAATCAATACCCCCAGAAAGACCAATCAGCACACCTTGAAAACCATTTTTATTGACGTAATCCTTAACCCCCAACACAAGTGCCTCGTACAGAGCTTGGTCATTCGCTAATAATCGTTCGTTGCTCTTGCAGGTGACGTTACCTTGGTCATAAGTCATCAGACTGACGCTTTCACAAAAGAACGGCATTTGAGCTGAGACGTCGCCCTTGTTATTGCAGGCAAATGACCCGCCATCGAAAACGAGCTCGTCCTGACCACCGATAAGATTACAAAATACGATTGGCATTGCGTGTAGCCGTGCTTGGACCTGCACGACCTTTCGTCGCAAAGCGTCTTTACCGGCATGAAAAGGAGATGCATTTAGGACTACCAACAACTCAGCTCCGTGTGCCTTTGCTTGTGCGACTGCATTCGCAGGATACTCAAGTACTTTCGACTCAGTTGAGGCCTCCCGACCATCTTCACCCCAAACATCCTCACAAATATTCATCCCTATCAGTACACCAGCAATGCTAACTACGCACGGCTGATTGCCTGGCTCAAAGTATCTCGCCTCATCAAACACACGATAGTTGGGTAACTCCTGCTTGCAATATCGTGCGACAATCTGTCCATCTTGAATGATCGATGCGGCGTTATATAGCCCTTCGTTTGTCTGATAAGGATGCCCCACAATAACCGTGACTCCAAAAATTCGTTGTGCAAGGTGCGTGAGCTTTAAATCACACTCCTTGAGGAAATCTGGTCGGAGTAATAAATCCTCCGGCGGATATCCACACAAAGACAATTCTGGCGTTACAACGAGGTCCGCACCAGCTAATTTTGCATTCTCAACAACTGAAAAAATCTTCTCAGCATTAGATGGCACATCACCAACAGTGCAATTGATTTGCGCGACTAAAATTTTTAAAGGCATACTAGCGACTAATTAAATAAAACCACATGAATAACGTTAAATTTGAAATAGTCAATAGTTTATCTGGAATCAAAGCTGAAGACTGGAATTCTCTCAATGGTAATAGCCTGGTCACATCCTTTGAGTTCTTGTCAGCACTTGAGGACACAGCAAACGTCGGGGGTGATAGCGGCTGGTCACCTACACACCTGATCGCGACAGATAGCAACAAACTTGTTGGCGCAGTGCCTCTTTATATTAAAACGCATTCCTATGGAGAGTACATTTTTGATTGGGCTTGGGCTGATGCATACCATCGATCAGGACTTGAGTACTACCCCAAACTGGTATCCGCGGTTCCATTCACCCCAGTCACCGGGCCACGTTTATTAGCTTCAGACCCTCTGATAAAACACGCACTTGTGTCGGCAACACTCTCTTTTGCGCGCGAAAATAAATTGTCATCTTTGCATTGCTTATATCCCCAAATGGACGATTTGCACACTTGGGAACAAGCTGGTTGTTTGATGAGGAAATCCATTCAGTTTCATTGGACAAATCAAGCTTACGAAAGCTTCGAGCATTTCTTGTCTTACATGAAGTCGGCTAAACGAAAAAAAATAAAACAAGAGCGAAGAAAAATTGTCGAGGACGGTATCACATTTAACGTTATTTCTGGAGATCAAGCGAGCGATACCGAATGGCAATTTTTTTACGATTGCTACCAGCATACCTATGCCATCCGAGGAACAAATCCTTATCTGAATTTTGATTTTTTCTTGGAGCTGAAAAAAAGAATAGGTAAAAGTATCCTACTAATAATCGCAATGAGATCTAGTAACCGAATTGCTGCCGCATTAAACTTACTTAGCGACGATACAATCCTAGGACGCTACTGGGGAGCCAACGAGTACGTACCTGGCTTACATTTTGAGACGTGTTACTACCAAACCATAGACTATGCAATTCAGCATGGCTATAAAACATTTGAAGGTGGCGCCCAAGGCGAGCACAAGCTCTCTCGCGGATTAGAGGTCGTATCAACCCACTCAGCTCACTGGTTGGCACATCCTCAGTTCTCCGATGCGGTAGAAAACTTTTTAGCTCGCGAAGGAAGTGCTGTAAGTAAATATCACGATAACCTCACTACCCGCGCGCCGTTCAAAACTCTATAATCAGTATTTATTGGTCGAAGATTAGACAAATTAAGGATAAAAATAGTGGTTTTTAATTTTTATAATCGCCTAACGTCAAGACAACAGAGCATTTATCGACAAAGTGATGACATCAAATACTTGACGCTTCGGGAGCTCACTCAACTTCAACACGCTTCTATTAAGCTAGAAGAACTGCTACTCAAAGAAGACTTACCTGAAATTGAAAACGCATGTCAGACAATCGCGGACGACATCGTGTCACAAATTAACGCCCCTAGACTAAAAGTACAAGTACTCAGTGTTCGACCCTCTGACGGCTGGGGAGAGCTACATGGGCTGTATCTTCCAGAAGATGACGGTAAACCCGCAAAAATACAAGTTTGGATGCGAACCGCCAAAAACAAAAAAGTGGTAGCCTTCAAAAGCTTTTTAAGAACACTACTGCACGAACTCTGCCACCACCTCGATTACGAACACTTTGGTTTTCCAGAGACATTTCACACCGAGGGGTTCTACAGCAGAGAGTCGAGTTTATTTAAGCAAATAAGTGCTCATACCACGCCCGCCTAGGCAAACGTATTTAGGCCTAGATCAAACTTAATCACCAGGTTGAGGACAGAACAACTTCAACGAATCGTCATAGCAGCCGTGCGCATTAAACCCATTATTATCTTTAATGCATTGAAACGTATGCGCACCCATTTCTTCAGTATATGGACAGTCTCGAAACTTGAACATCTTGAATTCTTTGTTCATCATCTGTTCGTAAGCGTCTTCATCAAGTGCCACCGCATCAGAGGAGTCACTTATCGGTTCGGCCCATGCCTGACATGCAAAACCGATCAATAAAACAGCAAATACTACCCCATAGGCTGACCGAAAACCGATATTCATACCGAACTCCTCATATAAGAAAAATCTCACCCACTCGTACTACTGTGTGAATTCAAACCGTAATCTCAAAGACCTTCGTCCGGTTAAATCTTTGGTCTCCGTCAGCATCTGTCCGTTGTAGGTAGCCTCAACAGTATATCTACCTCCGATTACGTCTACAAAAAACAGCGGGCCTCTTGATTCATCCGTGAGGACTACGTTACCAGCTAAGTCTTTTACAGTAACCAGTACACCAGAAATCGGCCCATCGACTTTCGTCGAAATCAGCACCATATGCATCGGAAATCGTAATGCCAAATTGTCCATCTTTTTTCGCTCCGCGTCAGTCATACCACCAGACACATACTGCACACCGCGGTACTTTAATATTTCTATCTCTGCCGCAAATGCGAACGAAGAGAATAAACAGCATATAAGTAAGGCAATACTTTTATCAAATCTCAAATCAAATCCTTCCATGACGCGCTTGATGCACGTATGTAAATAGTAGAGCATTTCAGTCAAAAACAGAATTATAGCGACATGGCTACGCTCACGTCGCTCTGAACGCGCTTTATCAGTCTCTTTTCCGTGCTTAGATGACTTTAATTCTGTTTTAGTGTATAAATATTAGTACGTTCATCCATTGTGATTTATATGGACGGAAGTAGACTTGATAATTAGTCGAAGGAACGCATTATCATCGTTCATCTCAAAAGAGACGGAAGTAGGTAATGTTTACCGAAGGAACGCACCTAACTGTGAAAAGGAGGGTGTTACCATGACAATGTGGACTCACTATTGTAGAGAGCAAGCACATAAAGACTATCACAAGTCTCGCATACTTAAAATCTTAAGGAACGCACCTAACTGTGAAAAGGAGGGTGGTACTATGACAATGTGGACTCGCTATTGTAGAGAGCAAGTACGAAAAGACTATCACAAGTCTCACATGCTTAAGATCTTATTGTTACGCGCGATACACGAAACAGATTATTGAACTTCAAGGGGCTTAAATGCCCCTTTTTCATAGCCGACGCATTAGCGCCTTCTTCGCATTTTTACGCGGCTCATTGCCTACGCTGGTTTTATCTCCACTTAAGTCGCCACCAGTTTCAAACCTGACCGTACCCATCTTGCTTACTTTGGTAATGTTATGTTATAACATTACTATTAAATAAAATAAAGCTTATATCAGGATTAGGAAGTGTTTTGACGAGCACAATGATAAATCGACAAGCCAAATTACCAGTCACCGTGTTGTCTGGCTTCCTCGGAGCGGGAAAGACCACAGTACTCAGCCATATACTCAATAACCGCGAGGGCAAGAAAGTCGCAGTCATCGTAAATGACATGAGTGAGATCAACATCGATGCGTCATTAGTTCAGAGTGAAGTATCACTGTCTCATAGCGAAGAGAAGCTCATTGAGATGAGCAATGGCTGTATTTGCTGCACCTTGCGCGAAGACCTTTTGCTGGAAGTTAATAAGCTTGCTAAAGAAGGACGGTTTGATTACCTCGTAATTGAATCGACGGGAATCTCCGAGCCCCTGCCTGTGGCAGAAACATTCACTTTTGCTGATGAGGAAGGCATTTCGCTATCTGATGTGGCCCGGCTTGATACTATGGTCACGGTGGTTGACGCGGTCAATTTCCTGAAAGACTACGATGAAGCCAAAGACCTCCAGGAAACTGACGAATCGCTGGGCTTGGAAGATAACCGTAGCGTCGCCGACCTATTGATTGCTCAGGTGGAGTTCGCCGATGTCTTGCTTATTAGTAAAACCGATCTGGTTGAACAAGCTGATATTCATAGGCTCGAAGCGATACTTAAGTCACTGAATACCAGCGCGCAAATCATTCCAATCGCCGAGGGCCAGATCCACACCGATGCTGTTCTCAACACAGGCTTATTCGACTTCGATCGCGCTCAGCAAGCGCCGGGTTGGCTAAAGGAGATGCGCGGTGAACACGTGCCAGAAACCGAAGAATATGGGATTGGGAGTTTCAGTTACCTTGCTCGCAGACCATTTCACCCGGAGCGTGTCTTCGAATTTTTTCACAATACAGAGAGATTCGGTAAACTAATTCGATCCAAAGGCTACTTCTGGCTTGCTTCGCGCCCGGAATTCGTCTGGCAGTGGAGTCAGGCTCGCTACGAATTTGCAGGCATGTTTTGGCATGCAGTACCCCGAAATGACTGGCCTACTGATGAGGAGAGCCTTGAGAATATCTACAAGCTATGGGAAGAACCATTCGGCGATATGCGCCAGGAACTTGTTTTTATCGGTCAGGGGCTTGATCAAAAGGCCATCGTCAAGACTCTCGACCAGTGTCTGCTAACAGATGACGAATTGCTCAAAGGTAAAGAATATTGGCTAAATTTAAGCGACCCGTTTCCGCAATGGAGAGATGGATAATGGCTGCTGTAGCGCCTGTAAATGACCTACCTCTAATTAAGGCCAAGCAAAGAAGGGTCGCACGAGATGCACAACCTGCAGTCTTGGCAGATATCTACCAAGAAGACGTGAATATCGCGATTTGGCAACGCGAGGGAGTTGAAGAACTCTGCAATGCAGCGAGAGCCATTCTAGAAGCTAAACCAGGTCTGAGACTCTCTGCCGTAGTGGGCCCGGAAAATGTCTATGAAGCATTGCGTGGGGCGCTTGGTAAAGAAAAGCAGTTCGCACCATTGACCGCAGATATCGTCGAGTTAGTCGATATGTTCTGCTGCATGTTCGAGCTAAACAGCGTTGGTTTAAGACTGACTTCTTTACAACATGCGATGTGTCCTCGTTTTCATGTAGACATGGTTCCCTGCCGTTTGGTGACTACATATTATGGCGATGCTACAGAATGGCTTACTCATGATTTTGTGGATCGCAGAAAACTCGGGCTGGGCAATGAAGGATTGCCTGATGATAAGTCAGGATTATTCTCAAATATCAGCGACATTAACAAACTTTGGCCGGGCGAGATAGCGCTACTGAAGGGAGAAGGCTGGGCAGGCAATGACGAAGCGGGCCTGGTCCACCGCTCCCCACAGCTAAAAACTGATTCGCCACGCTTGCTGCTGACAATCGACTTCACGAGTCAGTCAGAGGCATGATGACCTCCAAGCTCTAACTCTCCTTTATCGCCTGCTCCGTGATCCGTCGGCTAAGCTGGGTGGCAACGATACTTACTGCACTCTGGCTTGTGGCCTTTCAGTTCTTTCGCGTCTGACTTATTCCCATACAAATCTGTCCAAATCCATATAAGGAGAGTCTATGCCATGACTTCCGCCACATCAACAAACAACCGAGGCGAGCCAAAACCGCCCGCCTTCGTAAGCAAGATTCTTTTTTGCCCACCCACACTTATTAGAGACATTGGAACACCCGCCATCAGATTGCCACATACGTCTAAAATAGATACATTCAATTCGCGCAAAAATGCAAGCGCAGTAGCTCCACCAGTCACCAAAACCACATCGGGATCGAGGCTGTGCAGATTTTGCACAGCAGTGCTGGCGAGACGTTCTGCAACCACATCGGGTTGCTCTACAGAAGACGAATCTTGCTGCGCTACAATTGCACACACCAGAGTCTCTGGCAAAGGCAGCTCATCAAGTTTCCCATTGATCGCAGAATAAACTGATCCTGAATAACGTTTTCCAAGTTCGGCTACTTGCTCGAGAGATCGCTTTGATCTTGAGCCCACTAAATATAAAAAAGAGCGGTAACTACCCCTTGTAGCCAAGAAGTGATGGCGTCGAGGGAGTGCACATGCAAGGCGACTTGTCACACCTGATGACCCCACTAAGAGACACGGTATCTCGGTACGCAGATAACCGGCTACAACCCGATCCAAATCTTCAGCATTTATCGCATCAAACACTTTAATGGCACCTATGCCTCCATTAGAGGGTGATGATTGAACATTCAAACTGATGAGGAGATTTCTATCTTTAACGTCAAACATCTTCAGAATATTTATCTTTGGAGCAGGACTCAGTTGATCTTTGACAAACTCAGTCTCGCTAAGAGCTACACCATCGATATAAACTTGACCCGCTGTAACAGTTCTTAGTTGCTCCGGAAATGCGGGCGCAACATACGCTTCCTTCATGGCACAGTAGTCCATAACAGCCAGTGTTTCTGAAACGACGTTACCTCTCAGCGTTGAATCAATTTTTTTAATCACATACTTAAAATCACTTAAATCTAATTGACCCAAGCTATCTTCAATTGCTTCAGTTGCTTTTTTGGCGGAAAGATGTCGAGAGTTTGTATTTAATGCAACGACGTCGGCCTCAAGCAAGTCACACCATGCAAACGGTAGTGTTGCATCGACAATTGTTTTAACTCTAAAACCACGCTCACAAAAGGGGCCCGCCGCATCAAGCGCTCCAGTCAAATCATCAGCAACAATGAGGATCTTAGGTAACTGTTCTAACGGCGCCATTGTCCGTCAGCGATTCTCCGCGCATAGTCAATCGCCGCTTTCATATTGGTGTTCTTCGCCACACCTTTCCACGCAATGTCGAAGGCAGTCCCGTGATCCACAGAGGTTCGATAAATGGGCAGGCCTAAGCTGACGTTAACCGTTTCATCAAAAGCGATCAGCTTGGTGGGAATGTGGCCTTGGTCATGGTACTGCGCAACAACGAGATCAAACTCCCCCTTGAGCGCTCGATAAAATACCGTGTCTCCAGAAATAGGGCCCTGCACGTCGATTCCTTCCGCAATAGCCTGTTCTATTGCAGGCGCCAAACGATCAGCCTCTTCGGAACCAAACAATCCACCCTCTCCGCAGTGAGGGTTGAGGCCAGCAACCGCTAAGCGCGGATATAAGTAACCAATATCTTTAAAATGCTGATTCCCAATTCGGATGGTATCTAACACGCGCTGGATGCTTGGTGTGACCGCCGCATTAGCAAGTGATGTATGCGTGGTTACATGAATTGCGCTCAGCTGTGGTCCAGCTAAGAGCATGTAAGAAGATTGCGCGCCCGTTAGACTCGCCAGCAACTCGGTATGTCCATCATACTTATGCCCCGCCAAGTGCATGGCCGCTTTATTTAGAGGTGCGGTCACAATTACTGAGACCAATTTATCGAGCGATAGCTCTACAGCTTTTTCCACAAACCTATAGGCAGCCTCACCAGCGCTCGCGCTTAGTTGACCATCTTTAATTGACTCAGCACCCACAGTCTGGACATGAACAACGGGAACACTCCCCTGTTCGACACTTAACGAATCAATGAATATAAGCCCGGCATTGATCAAACGACTCGCTCGCTCAAGCAAATTAATATTTCCGATAACAACTGATCGAGACCTTTCTTCAGGCAACATTTCCTGTAACGTTTTAACAATAATTTCGGGACCGATCCCAGCAGGATCACCCATCGTAATTCCAATTCGACTTGGTTCCAATATCTAACCTCTTTGTAATTTAAACATTGATAAGAATTAGAATCTACATCCCAGCCCACAGTGCCTCGCGTTTTGCACCAGAGGCTGCTAGACGAACGTCAGCAGCTTTAGCCAATTCACCACCAGACACCCCTATTGACTCAGCAGCCTTCTCAACAAGTTCGACGTTGGATTTGACGCAGCCAAAAGGTGCATCCCCTAAACCGACCCTAATATGACCACCTTCCATAACGACTCTAGGAATGAGCGGTATAACATCCACATCCATTCCAGCAATCATCCAGTTACATCCAGGTGCAACCTGATCCAGCAAATTCAGATATGCCGTTAACGCGTAGTCCTCAGGAGGAAAACCAAACGTGAATCCGGAGCTAAACATCAATCGATAAATGGGCTCAACAGTACTCTCCCGCCAATGCAAGGTCGCGCCCAGTCGTATAAATCCAGGTTCGTAAATTGCGTAACTCGGATGCAACCCATATTGACGGGCAATCCCCATGCCATGACGCACATCTCGCTCATTATTTTGATACACGTACCCCACTTGGTCTACTTTCAGGTGATCGTAATGCGAAATATTACAAGATCCTGGATCCAGCACGATCCACTCTAGGTAACCATCCTTGGCCAAAGATTCGATGTGCGCGTAGCGATTTTCGTTCGGACTTTGCTCGGCAATTAGATTCATACCAGAGGCCGACACATTTGGGTAAACCACCGCGTCCACTTTAGAGCGAATACCCTGGATGATTCTTTTATAGACATCCACCTCGTCTTTTTTCTGCCCGGTTTGCTCGTCATAAGCTTGGACATGGACGATCGACGCGCCGGCATTCACGCAATCTATGCCCTGCTGAATGATATCCTCTACTTTGATGGGTATGCCGGATTGTTTTTTTTGCGCCCATGGTCCGTTAAGCGCAACCTCAAGCCATGTTTTAGTCATACCATCTTCCATCTAAGCACCCATTCAATATTTAAATAATGTCAACGGACAAGGTGGGTAAGCCCGCTACGCGTCCAATGAGTTTATCTCCACGATCAAGCGGACCAACACCAGCTGGCGTTCCCGTAAAAATTAAATCGCCGGCTTCTAATTGGTAAAAATTTGAAAGAAAGGAAATGATTTCTGGGACATCCCATATCATCTCATCAATGTTTCCCATTTGTCGCACTTTACCATTAACCAAAAGTGAAATTTCTCCACTCGACAAGTGTCCACACACACTGGCTTTCGTTATCCCAGTGAGTGGCGCGCCCTGCTCAAATGACTTACCAAAATCCCAAGGCCGACTCATTTTTTTCGCCTGTGCTTGCAAATCTCTCCGCGTAAGATCCAAACCAACAGCATATCCATACACATGATCCAAGGCTTCGGCCTTAGAAATGTTCGAACCGGATCGACCGAGTGCTACAACCATCTCAATCTCATGATGCAGATCGTTCGTCGCTCTCGGATAATTAATGGCTCCTCCGCCAGGTACCAATGCATCCAACGACTTAAGAAAGAAAAAAGGGGGATCTCGGTCAGGGTCATTACCCATTTCGCGTGCGTGCTTCGCATAGTTACGACCAACGCAGAAAATCCTGTTAACGGGAAACTCGCACGCATCATCAGTAATCGGCACCCGTGGTGCAACTTTTAGTTCAAATGCTAAATCCTTGGTGCTCAAAAAAATTCCTTACCAACGATGATGATTCCGCAGTCCAGGGATAGACTAACATTATCGCACTTCAGTCGCAGTTTAACGAACGGAACGCGAACCGTATTCAAGTGTACAGATGACCACATCGGACAAAACGCGTGCGCGACAAGCGAGAATTAATCCTTGCTTGTGCTCATCTGCCGTTAGCGCCGATTCCGAGTAACTGTCCAAATCAACCTCTCCCGCTACCAACTTACATTTGCATGTGCCACACACGCCGCTCTGACACGCATACGGAAATGCTGTACCGGACCGTAATAACGCCTCAAGCATAAACTCCTGTGGGTCGACAAAAATCGATTTCGAACGACTCACAAGCTTAATTAAAAATCCCAAGAAACACCCCTTTAGGTCAAACAAATATAAATCTAAATAATTGATTTTGTTACGCTTATATGATTAATAAAACACTCAATCTAGCACTAACTCTACATATTCTTTCGCAACTCTGAGTCTTACTAACAGCAAGTATGAAAATCGTCGAACGCGAAGATATTTAAAGCACCCAAATACTTAATTTAAGGCAATTCAAGGCAATTCAAGGCAATTCAAGGCATTAAAAGTACTCAGCAACAGAAAGCAATGCTGAAAAACTCTCAATTCACGCCTTTTATTATTGAAGGGGAATGAAATATTCTTCCACTAAAGTCAAAGAGTCTTGCAAAAAGTATGAAGTAGGGTTAACTTACTTTTGGATTATCTTTTGATTGTAAGTTTTCAACTCGAATTTAAGTTTGCAAAAAATTAGAATGAGTGGATGGGTTACAAGATTAGAAAATCGTACTTTATAGTTTTATTAATTCGCGAATAAATAAATAAAATTTAGGGAGAAAGTTATGACACGTTGGACTACTACGGCTGCCGTTAAGGCGATTTCGGCCGTCGCGTTCGTCGGCTTCGCTTCTCAAGCAATGGCAGCTGATGTCACTTGGGATCGATTGTTGAACGCAAAAAATGATGATGCTAACTGGATGATGTACCACAAAGATTTTAGTGGTCATCACCATAGTGGCTTAAAGCAAATTAACACCAGGAACGTTAAAAACTTGAAACTCGCATGGCAGCACAATCCTGCTTCCACTCATCGCGGTATTCAGGGCTTCCCTCTCGCAGTTGATGGCATGGTCTACTACACGACCACATCAGGCACGATCTGGGCTATTGACGGCGCTACTGGTGCTCCAGTTTGGCAACACGTTGCTAAAATCGACACTGAGCGTGCTGAAGGTACGTTTTATAACCCATACAATCGCGGTCTAGCAATTTCTGGCGGCAACGTATACATGGGTACAACTGACGGACGTTTAATCGCACTTAACGCAAAGACTGGTGCTGTTGCCTGGGATAAAGAGATCATGTCTGTGGCCAAAGGTAACAAAGGCTTCACGGGCGCTCCTCTTGTCGTTAAAGACACGGTTATCATCGGTGCAAACGGTGGTGAGTTATCCGGTTGCTGTGGGCCAATTTACGCAGTTGATGCGAAATCGGGCGCAGTTAAGTGGCAATTTGACACCATTGGTGGCGATCAGCGCTCACGTGATTCTTGGGGCAATGACTCCT
>JAQBTV010000015.1 GCA_027624715.1 Pseudomonadota bacterium | reverse complement strand
TCGCTTCAAAACCATTTTGAACACTCTGCCCATAAGATGGCGTAAGGAGCCCACTCTTTCTTTTATCGGTTAGCGGAAAAGAGAGATAAGGGGTATACAAAATAGGTATCCCCTTAAACCAAACCGAGGCATTCTTCGCCACACCGTACTCTTCATCCTGATAGATATTCAAACCAGTTGTTTTGATTGATACATCCTCCTGTGTCACATCACAAGAAGTATAGGTCGCATTAATCGCTCGTTGACGATTCGGGCCTTCGAAAATTAGTTTTTCAGCCTGCCCACGAGCATCAGTTTCAGTAAAAAAATACCGTGCTCCTGTGATCTCACCTTTTTCTGTACTTGGGGAGTACTTGAGCGTATCCCCAAGAATAAAAACCTTGGGTTTTTTAATTGAAACGTCCTCACGGCCTGTTATTTCGTCATATATCTGATCATACAATAGGTAATTACCCCGAAATTCTTGATCGCCACGGATAATAACCGCGTTACCCTCCGCCTCAATATACTGATCACGAACCCCCGTAATTCGCGCTGCCTCGACCGTCGTTTCCGCTAACGCCACACCTAAGTTAATTGGCTGAGACTCTTTCGTCACATGGATACCGTTAATAACCGGCAATTCAGCATCCTCGGCCTGAGCTTGCGCTAATTCGCCGGAAATGAAAAATGGCACCCAACAAATAATTAGGAGCTGTAACTTCGTATAATGAAGTTTTAGGGTAATCATCAAATTATGCGTACAAATGAGTTTACGACTTAAATCATGAAAACAAGCGATCCAATTTTCGATGAATCTAGACAAGGTCAGCTTGAGGCCTGGTTACGCCTAATACTCGATGACCGTGATTTTACCTTAACCGACCTGGCAGCAGATGCTGGTGCTCGACGTTACTTTAGAATTAAGGCGCACGGCAAAGATTCTCTTGTGGTTATGGATGCCCCTTTAGCTCATAACGATAATCAGCAATTTTCGATCGTGGCAGGCCTGCTTGCTTCTCATGGACTTCGCGTTCCTGAAATTAGGCATACCAACTTCAAAGACGGATTCCTGGTGTTATCAGACCTGGGGGACGAAACTTATTTGAAAGCGCTTAACAGTGACAACGCTGATAAACTCTTCGATGACGCAACTACTGCACTCATCAAACTTCAAAGCATCACAAAACTAGATTCCCTTAATCTTTACACGTTAGAGCTCATGAGTGCGGAACTCGCTTTATTTGATGATTGGTATATCCAGAAGCACTTACAGATAACGCTTGAAGAGAGGGCCCAGTCATCACTGAATAGCGTGTTAAAGCTGATAACAGAACGCTGTATGAGTGAAGCAACGGTCTTGACGCATAGGGACTACATGCCAAGAAATCTGATGGTTTGCGAAGAAAACCCAGGCATCTTGGATTTTCAAGATGCCCGAATAGGCCCTATAAGCTATGACGTGATCTCGCTGTTTAAGGATGCGTTTATAAGCTGGGAAGAAGAGCAAGTTATTGACTGGACGATTCGTTATTGGGAAAAAGCCCGCAAGTCGTCCTTGCCAGTTCCACAGGACTTTGGAAGTTTTTATGAGAACTTAGAGTGGATGGGCTTACAGCGACACCTAAAGGTTCTTGGAATATTTTCTAGGCTCAAACATAGAGATGGTAAGAATCATTATATTTTAGATGCGCCTCGCTTCTTGACTTATACCCGTGATGTCGCGAAACGGTATAAAGCACTCAAACCGTTATTACTTATCCTTGACCAAATAGAGGGTAAAACGCAACAAATTGGACATACCTTCTAGGCTATGGTAACCCTTACTGAACCTACTGCGATGATTTTAGCTGCAGGGCGAGGGTCCCGAATGGGCGCGTTAGGGAAGGCTCATCCCAAAGCGCTATTAAACGTTGGTGGAAAACCACTAATACAGCATCATATTGAAAATTTGCGCGAATCTGGTTTTTCCCGCATCGTAATAAATGTCAACCACCTAGGGGATCAAATTAAAACTTTCATTCATAGTGTGATGAACTGGGGTTTAGAAATTTACATATCAGAGGAGGCCACACCACTTGAAACGGCTGGAGGCATCGCTAATGCGATGAGCCTGATAAGAAGTGATATTTTCCCCGTGATCAATGCCGATATTTTCTCTGAATTGCCCTTCCACGATTTGCGAGAGGCCATGAACACTTTAAAGACAAATCCAAACGCGTCCGGTTATCTATTTTTGGTTAATAACCCGACGCACCACCCAATGGGTGATTTTTGTTTGGAGGAAGGACGAGTGAAGTTAGGCAACAAGCATACGCTCACATTCTGCGGTATCGGGGTCTACAAGGCCGACTTATTTCATGACATTTCGCTTAACTCACCTACCCCGCTGGCACCGATTCTTAAAAGAGAGATCAAACGTGAGAAACTACTGGGACATCATTTCGATGGGCTTTGGTCAGACGTAGGCACCCCAGATCGACTCGAACACACCAATAAATTAATTACGCAACGTAACCGCTGATGTATCGACCACCTCATTTTCAATCAAATAATCACGAGCGATCGATTCAACTGATTGCGGACAATCCATTGGCGACTGTAATCACTTCTTCTGCAGACCATCTAGAAATATCACTCACGCCAGTTTTGATGAATAATGCACAATCCCATCTAGAGGGTCACTTCGCACTGCAAAACAACATCTGGCGCCATTTCTCAAAGAAAAATATAACAAGCTTTCTGTTTCAAGGCCCCCATGGATATATTTCACCGTCGTGGTACACAACCAGTCCGCATTTACCCACATGGAACTATGCAGTTGTAGAAATTAGAACCAATGTCACACTGATCGAGGACAAAGAGGAGGTCATGCCGCTGCTACATAGGCTTACAAATCACTTTGATCCCAATTTTTCTCAATTTGCCGCATCCAAGGATTACATCGAGCTCATTAACAATGCAGTATCAGGGGTAGTCTGTTTTCGGGCTAAAATTCTAGAGGTAAAAGCCAAGTTCAAGCTTTCTCAAAATAAACATCGATCTGAGATCAACGCATTGGTTACCACCCTTCGTTCAACCGAGTCAGATGGTAATAACGCATTAGCCGATTTAATGCAACAACAACTAGATGATCAACGGAAAGGCTAAACAGGCCAGAAATATGAAAACTCGATTTGTTCACAGACGCAGCAAGCTGGCAGAGAGCATACAATCTGGCATTGCAGTCATACCCACTGCCAAGGAAGTTGTTCGGAACAACGACGCGCACTTCCCCTATCGTTTTGACAGTTACTTCCAATACCTAACCGGGTTTGGCGAACCAGAATCTGTAATTGTCATCATCGGCGGCGAAACTCCTCGTTCAATTCTTTTTTGTCGCAACAAAAATGAAGAAAAAGAAATATGGAATGGTTTTCGCTATGGGCCAGAGGCAGCGAAAAACCTATTTCATTGTGATGAAGCTCACTCCATTGATGAAATAGATCGCATCCTACCCCAACTGATCGAAAACAAAGAGATGATCTACACACCATTAGGCGTAGATGCTAAATGGGACAAACAAATGATGAGGTGGCTTAACCAGACGCGATCTCGTGTTCGAGAAGGCATCGCTGCACCAACGGGGCTCATTGATGTCAGAGGAATAATGGATGAGATGCGGCTCATTAAAGATCCGAGCGAACTCGACACCATGCGACGAGCAGCAAAAATATCCGCAGAAGCCCATGCGTTTGCGATGACTGCCACCAAGCCAGGAAAGTATGAATATGAAATTGAAGCGGAACTTTTATATCATTTTAAAAAAAATGGCTCACAGTTTCCAGCTTACACCTCGATCGTTGCAGGGGGGAAAAATGCGTGCGTCTTGCACTATATAGAAAACAATGCAGCGCTCAATGCTGGGGATTTGTTGCTCATCGATGCAGGATGTGAACTAAATGGCTACGCGTCCGACATTACACGTACCTTCCCCATCAATGGCAAATTCTCTGGACCGCAAAAAGCAATATACGAACTCGTGTTAGCCGCCCAAAGCGCGGCAATAGAAGCCACCTCAGCTGGCAACAGCTGGCAAGCTCCGCACGATGCAGCTACCAAAGTGCTGGCTCAAGGCTTTATTGACCTCAAGCTCTGTCATGGATCACTCGATAAAGTCTTAGAGAAACGTGAGTACTTTAGATACTACATGCACAGAACCGGGCACTGGCTGGGTATGGATGTCCATGATGTGGGGAGCTATAAGGTCGGTCGTGAATGGAGACCCCTTGAGCCCGGTATGGTCTTAACCATAGAGCCAGGCTGCTACATCACCAGCGCACCCGACATTCCAGAACGATTTTGGAATATCGGAATCCGTATTGAAGATGACGCAATCGTCAACAAGGGCAATGGGTGTGAAATCATCACTTCTGGGGCACCTAAAACGATCAGCGATATCGAATCACTCATGTCGAGCTGAACTCGTGGCTCCAGGAGCACCATATGACGTTGTGGTGATTGGCGGGGGCCCAGTTGGCTGCGCTGTCGCGCTCGCAATGAAAAACATTGGCTTATCCACAACGGTATTAGAAACGCAATCCGAATATTCAGAAATATCCGATGGACGCACGCTAGCACTTTCTTGGAATAGCTATCTCATTCTCAATCGTCTCAATGCTTGGTTACAAGATGAAAAACGATTTCCTATTCGTAGCATACATATATCAGACCGAGGAAATTTTGGGCAAAGCGTCGTATCTGCTTCAGATGCCAGATTAACGGAGCTAGGCTTTGTGGTTCGTTTTAAAGATTTATTGCCACGGCTAAGAAATGAGTTAACTAATCAAGATATTGAAACATTCTTTGACTCAACCGCTACATCTATAGAAAAATTTGAGGATCATTCAAAAATCACACTGGATATGAATAATACCTCGACAACGATAGCTGCCCGCCTCATAGTCATGGCGGACGGAGGGCAGTCCTTAAATATAGCTGGGCTAAAACATAAGAAATCGATCGACTACGGCCATGATGCAATCGTTGGGATTATCACGAGTGACAACAAGCCTCATGATGTCGCTTACGAAAGATTTACCAACACTGGGCCTATCGCCCTTTTGCCAAGAGGAAATGAATTTGCTTTTGTATGGTCAGTCAAAGCGACTAAAACGAAAGAATTATTGAATCAATCAGACGAGAAATTTCTGAGGCAATTTCAAGATGCATTCGGGGACCGCTGTGGGCGGTTCACGTCATTACGCGAAAAAAAATCTTATGGGCTAGCAACTCGAATCGCCGAACAACCAACTCGCGGCGGAATTGTGATCGTCGGTAATGCGTCCCAAGCGCTGCACCCCATTGCGGCTCAAGGTTTAAATTTGGGGTTCAGAGACGCTTGGGATCTTGCGGAAGTGTGCCGTCACACACATATTGATAATCTTATCAGTAATAAAACAGTCAGCGCATTCCGTAAGAAAAGGCGATGGGATCGATTGCAAACAACTCTTTTCAGCGCAGGGCTAAACCATTTATTTTCTAACAAAGTAACAGGCATTAAAGGCGCGCGAGGCTTAGGTCTGCTTGCGCTGGATTTAATGCCTCTCGCAAAAAGAATCCTCATTCGCCAATTAATTTTTGGACTAAAACTATAAGTTTTTCTCAAATCCTTTTGGATCCTTTAGAATCTAAGATTAGAAAAACAATATCTCTCATGAAAATTGGTCCTTACATCCTAACTTCCCCTGTAATCGCTGCCCCAATGGCCGGCGTAACGGACCAGCCCTTTAGAAGCCTGTGTCGACGACTGGGTGCTGCACTTACAGTATCGGAAATGGTTACATCAGATACCAAGTTATGGTGTTCGCAAAAAACCCAATTTCGTCTCGACCACCGCGGCGAAGAGGCGCCGAGAACAGTTCAAATTGCAGGCATTGACCCTTTAAAAATGGCTGAAGCAGCCAAAATGAACGTAGATTTAGGAGCTGAAATTATAGATATCAACATGGGTTGCCCCGCCAAAAAAGTGTGCAAAGCAGCAGCCGGTTCAGCGTTACTACGGGATGAGCCTTTAGTCGCATTGATACTCCGCTCCGTCGTTCGAGAAGTCAAAGTTCCCGTAACATTAAAAATACGTACGGGATGGGATCAAGATTCGAAAAATGCAACACGTATCGCAAAGATTGCTGAAGACTGTGGGATTCAAGCGCTGGCCATTCATGGACGTACAAGGAATGATTTTTTCAATGGGGCGGCCGAATATGAAACCATTGCAGCGGTAAAAGCGTCTGTTGGTATTCCGATCATTGCTAACGGAGATGTTGATTCACCAGAGAAAGCGCTTCATGTTTTGAAGGTGACAGGTGCCGATGCAGTAATGATTGGCCGTGCGGCTCAAGGTCGACCCTGGATTTTTCGGGAAATTACGCACTACCTCAAAACCATGGAGCATCTACCGCCACCAACGATTCATGAGACCAAAAATATTCTTTTAGAGCACCTCGTTGCTCTTTATGATTTTTACGGGGAGCCGCGCGCGGTCAGACTTGCACGGAAACATGTGGGTTGGTATCTGGGTAACCTTCCTGCTGCAAATACATTCCGTACAACATTTAATATGCTTGAAAGTGGTAAAGCCCAAACTGATGCCATAATTCAATTCATGAACCCTATTGAAAAACAACAGGCCCCAATAATCGAGTCACTTGCAGCATGAGCACGCAATCCGATCTTTCCAATGCCGTGAAGCATGCCGTTGAGTCATACTTTAAAGACTTAGAAGGTGAGAAAGCCCATGGGATCTACAATATGGTTATAGATACAGTCGAAAAAACGCTCGTCGAAGACATTCTCAAACGCAGCGATGGAAATCAAAGCGAAGCCGCACAAAAGCTCGGCTTAAATCGTAATACGCTAAGAGCAAAAATGAAAAAATTTAATGTTCTATAACTTCTTGCAACAATCTAAATTAAAAAACGCGCCATGCTATCATCTAAGCAAGCTCTCATAAGTGTCTCCGATAAAACTGGAATCGTAGAGTTTGTCCAATCATTAAAAAGAATTGGTTACCGGATCTTATCTACCGGCGGAACAGCAGAAACACTCGCAAAAGCTGGTATTGCCGTAACTGAAATTGGGGACTACACCGGATTCCCAGAAATGCTGGATGGGCGGGTGAAAACCCTTCACCCAAAAGTACACGCAGGCATCTTGGCACGACGTGATCTGACACAACACAATTCAGCGCTTAAAGAGCATGACATACCGACAATCGATCTAGTGGTTGTAAATCTCTACCCATTTGCCGCAACCATAGCCAAGCCGAATTGCAGTCTAGAGGACGCCATCGAAAATATCGATATTGGTGGCCCCACCATGGTCAGAGCAGCAGCAAAAAACTGGGAGCACGTCGGCATCGTCACGGACCCTAACGACTATGCACAGATCGTTGAGGAGTTATTGCAATCCAGCACTGGGCAGTTGTCTCACGATACACGATTTGCACTCTGCCAAAAAGCATTCTCTCACACAGCAAACTACGACTCCAACGTAAGCAACTATCTGACATCTCTGGAAACAAACGGTCACAAGAACCGATTTTCTACGCAAGTAAATTTAAATTTCAAGAAACGACAAGATCTACGCTATGGCGAAAATCCCCACCAACACGCGGCGTTTTACCAAGATCTCGTATCTCTCCCAGGCTCTTTAGCAAATTACGAACAAGTTCAAGGTAAAGAATTGTCGTATAACAACATCGCGGACTCGGATGCTGCTTGGGAATGTGTAAAAAGCTTTAATACCGCAGCCTGCGTAATCGTTAAACATGCCAATCCATGTGGTGTGGCAATGGGTCAAGATGCACTCGAAGCCTACCAAAAGGCATTCAGCACAGATCCAACTTCTGCATTCGGCGGAATCATCGCTTTTAACACGAACGTTGACGAACATGCTGCAACTGCGATAAGCCAACAGTTTGTTGAAGTCGTAATCGCGACCCATTTTTCCAAACAAGCGATAGCCTGTTTTGCTCAAAAAAAGAACGTTCGACTGCTACAAATCGAACTTGATCACAGTACCAACGATCATGAGTTCAAGCGGGTTGGTGGTGGCATTTTGGTCCAAACTTCTGACGCCAAAAATGTGTCTGAGGCGGATTTGCAAATTGTTACTGAAATAAAACCTACAGTAGAGCAAATGACGGACCTACTGTTTGCTTGGCGTGTCGCAAAATTCGTCAAGTCAAATGCGATCGTATTTTGTAATAAAGGTATGACACTAGGTGTAGGGGCCGGGCAAACGAGTCGCGTCGACTCTGCCCGTATAGCTGCAATAAAAGCTGAAAACGCAAATCTTAGCCTTTCAAATTCTGTTGTTGCGTCCGATGCTTTTTTTCCGTTTAGAGATGGTCTTGATGTGCTTAAATCAGCAGGAGCGGCAGCCGTAATTCAACCCGGAGGCAGCATGAGAGATGATGAGGTCATTGCGGCAGCGAACGAACATGGCATGGCCATGGTTCTTACTGGCACCCGTCACTTCCGTCACTAGACTACATGTTCATGTATTCATGTTTTTAAATAAACTGATGTCAATCACAGCATACAAATTATTATGAAAATTCTCGTTGTAGGCGGCGGCGGTAGGGAACATGCGATCGCCTGGCGTCTCACTCAATCGCCTCGTGTATCAAAAGTGTTTGTCGCACCTGGTAATGCTGGAACACAGCTCGAGGAAAGAGTACACAATGTCCCCTTAAACGACATTGAAGACCTGATTAATTTTGCAACGACAGAAAATATTTACATTACTGTTGTTGGTCCAGAAGTACCGTTGAGCGAGGGTATGGTTGACGCGTTCAAAGCGAGGGGCCTAAAGATCTTCGGGCCTGTGGCATCGGCAGCACGACTGGAGAGCTCAAAAGACTTCGCCAAACGATTTATGTCGGAACACAATATCCCAACCGCCGAATACGGCACATTTACTGACCCCAATGAAGCCCACACCTACATCTCTAATAAAGGGGCGCCTATTGTGGTGAAAGCAGACGGGTTAGCGGCGGGTAAAGGGGTCATTGTCGCTATGTCAGAAAAAGAAGCGCACGACGCTGTAGATATGATGCTTGTTAAAAACGGAATGGGTATTGCTGGCGCTAAAGTGGTCATAGAAGAATTCTTAATCGGCGAAGAGGCTAGCTTCATTGTCATGCTTGATGGTGAACATATTCTTCCACTCGCGACCAGCCAAGATCACAAACGGTTGCTTGATGGTGATCAAGGACCCAACACAGGCGGCATGGGCGCTTACTCACCCGCTCCAGTCGTCACTCCAGAGATCTACGCAAAGACCATGAAAAACGTCATTGAGCCGATCGTACAAGGAATGAGCCTTGCCGATACACCTTTTGTTGGATTCCTCTATGCTGGATTAATGATCGCGCCCGATCAATCCATCAAAGTACTCGAATTTAATTGCCGTTTAGGAGACCCTGAGGCTCAACCAATTATGATGCGTCTCAAAAGTGACCTTCTGGTTTTAATAGAGCACGCGTTAGCCGGCACGCTAAATGAAGTGGAGTCGGAGTGGGATCGCCGAACCGCACTAGGCGTCGTACTCGCGGCTGAAAATTATCCTGACTCCCCGCGTAAAGGGGATGTAATCACCCTACCTGAGGATAAAAATAAGGATGTTCATGTTTTTCATGCAGGCACAAGTTTTGTCAATGACCAAATCGTCACGAATGGCGGTCGGGTCCTTTGCGTCACCGCGTTTGGCGAGAACGTTGCTCAAGCCCGAGGGCTGGCACTGAGCGTTTCAGAGAAAATCTCCTTTGCTGGCAAACAATATCGAACGGATATTGGCAACCGCGCAATCAAGAGTTAAACAATATGATAGAGGTTGCACCAGTTAAAGAGTTTTTCATAGCGCTCCAACATCGCATCGTTGAAGCGTTAGAGATGCTTGATGGTAAACCTTTTATCGCCGACACATGGGACCGAAAAGGTGGTGGAGGCGGCATCAGTCAAGTTCTAGAAGAGGGAAATATATTTGAGCGCGCGGGAGTCAATTTTTCTCATATCTTCGGTGATACGTTACCCCCTTCTGCGACAACAGCCCGTGCAGAGTTGGCGGGTCGATCTTTTGAGGCCGTGGGAGTGTCCGTAGTGCTACATCCAAAAAATCCCTACGTTCCAACCATACATATGAACGTACGATTTTTTTTCGCAGCACAGCGATCTAAAGATCCCGTATGGTGGTTTGGTGGCGGAATAGATTTAACACCCTACTATGGTTTCGACGAAGACTGCATACATTTTCATAAAACCTGCAAAGCATCGCTTGACCCCTTTGATGAAAAACTTCATCCAAAATTTAAGAAATGGTGTGATGAGTATTTTTATCTTAAGCATCGTCGAGAGCCGAGAGGAATTGGCGGTATTTTTTTTGATGATCTGTCATCGCCTGACTTCAATACCTGTTTTGCGCTAACACGCAGCGTAGGCGAACATTTTTTAATTGCGTACCTACCGATTGTCGAAAAGCGTCAGTACACAACCTTCGGAGAGCGGGAAAAAGATTTCCAAGCGTATCGACGAGGTCGATACGTAGAGTTCAATTTGATATTCGACCGTGGAACACTATTCGGGCTTCAATCAGGCGGACGAACGGAGTCGATATTGATGTCCATGCCTCCTAATGTGAAGTGGCGTTACAACTGGGCTCCAACAAATGAGTCGGATGAAGCAAAGTTGTATGAAAAATACTTAATAGGTAAAAATTGGGTGTAGATATCTCTTACGCGCAGACATCACGCGCAGTGAAACTTTGCAAAAGCCACATACCCTGTGAGCTATTCGGCTTCACCTAAATAGCTAGTTCGAACTTTTGGATTTTGAAGCAGTGCTCGTGACTCGCCGGTCATTGATAACTCACCGCTCTCCAGCACGTAAGCCCGCTGACTCGACTCAAGTGCTAACCGTGCATTTTGCTCAACTAACAAAATCGTGACTCCCGACTTAGATACCCCACGAATCACTTCAAAAATTTTTTCAACCATAATAGGTGCCAAACCCATTGATGGCTCATCTAACAACAATAATTTTGGTCTTGCCATCAGGGCTCGGCCAATTGCTAGCATTTGCTGCTCACCACCCGACAAAGTACCGCCTGTTTGACGACGTCGCTCTTTAAGTCTTGGAAAAAACTCGTACATTCTGTACAAATCTGCATCCTGGTCTTGCTGGCTGCCACCCAGATACGCACCCATCAGTAGATTTTCTTCTACCGTTAAACGCCCAAATACCCCACGCCCTTCGGGTACCAATGAAATACCACATTTCACTCGTGCATATACAGGTTCCGTGGTCAGGTTCGCACCATCAAAATACACATTACCAGTGTGTTCAAGCAATCCTGCGATCGCATTCAACGTGGAGCTTTTCCCAGCACCATTTGCACCAATTAGCGCGACCATTTCTCCCTCATCGACTCTAATATCAATATCTCGAACCGCTCGAATCCCACCGTATCTCACACTCATCGATTGCACATGAAAAAAGGTCATGGCAAGTCTCCGCCTAAGTAGGCCTTTATGACCTTAGGATCTCGACGAACTAAACTAGGGATGTCTTCCGCAATTTTTTGACCATAATCAAGCACTGCAACACGATCACACAAATTCATGATGAGTTTTACATCATGCTCAATCAACAAAATTGATACGCCATCCCTTCGGATACTTTGTATCAGCAACTTTAATTCATCCGTCTCTGTAGCGTTCATCCCAGCGGCAGGCTCGTCTAACGCCAAAAGCTTAGGCCTCGTCGCTAACGCTCGTGCAATCTCTAGCCTACGCTGATCTCCATAAGATAGATTCTTAGCTAAATAGTCGGTTTGCGACGAAATCCCAACATAGTCCAACCACGCTCTCGACTGTGAACGTATCAACCTTTCTTCAACTCTCGACGACTTGGTATCAAAAATAGCACCAAAGGGTCCTGTTGACGTTTTAGCATGTGTGCCAATCATTACATTTTCTAATACTGTCATATTTTGAAAAAGACGAATATTTTGGAACGTTCGGGTAATGCCCGTTAACGCAACCTGATGAGGCTTTCTTCCAATGATTGATTCCCCATTGAATTCAACATTGCCACTACTAGGCAAATAAACACCTGTGATGACATTGACTAGCGCGGTCTTGCCCGCACCATTAGGCCCAATTAATCCGTATATTTCACCACCTTCAATCGTCAACGAGACATTATTTAACGCGTGTATACCGCCAAAATTTTTATTGATTTCTCGTAAATTTAGTAACGCCATAAAAACTCAATCATGACCGATGTCTTGATCTACCATCGCTCGTCGCCTTGGTGCTGGCCACAGTCCCGCAGGCCGAACCAACATAACCACAATCAGCGCCAATCCGAACAACAACATTCTAAGTGCTTCAGGGTCCACATAAACATCGCCAAAGAGTACTCGTTGTATTGGCGACGCTGTTGATCTTAAAATTTCCGGCAACGCAGTAAGTAAAAGCGCGCCCAGCAATACACCATAGACATGCCCCATTCCACCAAGAACAATCATGCATAAAACCATGATTGACTCGAGCAAACCAAAACTCTCTGGACTGACAAACCCCTGAAGACTGGCAAATAATCCGCCAGCGACACCGCCAAAAGCCGCGCCTAAGGCAAATGCCAACAATTTGATATTTCGCGTATTGATGCCCATCGCCTGAGCGGCCAACTCATCTTCTCTAATCGCCAACCAAGCCCGGCCAATTCTCGAGTTCTCAAGGCGCACACACATTACGATCGTAAAAATTAATAGAACAAGCAGAAGATAATAATAAATATGCGCGCCCGAGAATGAGATGCCTAACCATTCATGCGTACGTGTTAAATCGGCCCCACCAATACTGATTGGATCAATTTTATTAATTCCAATTGGGCCATTAGTCACGTTGATCGGGTGATCAAGGTTATTCAAAAAAATACGAATAATCTCCCCAAAACCTAACGTCACTATAGCCAAGTAATCTCCACGCAACCTAAGAGTAGGCGCTCCCAACAACGCGCCAAAAATAGCTGTCACGCCAGCCCCTATGGGCAAGATAGCCCAAAATGGTAGATGCAAATCGAACTGCGGCGAGGCCAATAATGCCCATATATAAGCTCCTACCGCGTAGAAGGCAATGTATCCTAAATCGAGCAGGCCAGCGAAGCCCACCACGATATTTAAACCCAGAGCAAGCATGGCATAAATTAATGCGAAATCGAGAATACGAACCCAAGTTTTACCTACTGTATTACTCAGCAGGAAAGGTAGAACTGCCAACGCAAGAAAAAGAAACACATATCCGACTAACAGTACTTTCTTGTTCCTCGTTATTTTTTTCAATAACTGTTGTACGATCAGTCTCATGCCCGCTCCGACACGCGTTCACCCATAATTCCGGTAGGTCTAAAAACCAGCACAACAATCAGGACGACAAAAGCGAACACATCTTGGTAATTACTTCCAAGAAAGCCCCCCGTCAAATCTCCAATATAACCAGCTCCAATGCTTTCAATAAGACCAAGCAATAGTCCGCCAAGGACGGCTCCGCCAAGATTGCCAATGCCGCCCAGAACTGCCGCTGTAAACGCCTTGAGTCCGAGCATGAACCCCATCGAATAGTGCGCCACACTATAGTTACCCGCGACTAAGATACCGGCTACCGCGCCAAGCGCAGCGCCAATCATAAAAGTTACCGAGATTATCTTATTAACGTTTATACCCATAAGTCCAGCTACTCGCTGGCTCTCTGAAGTGGCGCGCATAGCGCGTCCGAGTTTAGTGAAATGCACGACTAAAAGTAGACCGGCCATGAATACCCCTGAGATCGCAACAATAAATAACTGAACACTTGTGATGCTGGCGCTAAATAATTCATGAGTTTCAATAGGAAATATCTGAGGCACCATTTTGTATTTACGACCCCAAATAATCATAGCGATATTTTGAAGCAGAATTGAAATCCCAATCGCAGTAATCAAAGGTGCCAGACGCGGCGCATTACGCAATGGACGGTAAGCTAGCCGCTCAATAAAAAACGCCAAAAGCACACACACTAAAATCGCCGCAGCACCTGCAATCAAAATCATTGTGAAGGGATTCATTTCCGGGCATCCGGCCATCAGAGCCGACACAACAGCCAGAGCAATCATGGCACCAATCATCACCAGTTCGCCATGAGCAAAGTTAATCAGCCCAAGAATCCCGTAGACCATGGTATAGCCCAGCGCTACCATCGCGTAGACGCTACCTAAAACTAACCCATTGATAACTTGCTGAGCAAATATATCCATCGCAGTAACCGGCCTCCTCTAAAAAGGTCAGATCGAACGCAAGGAGGCTTAAATCACACTAGTCACCACCACCAAACGTTTCAATGTACTTCCACTTTCCGTTGGTTACTTGATAAAGGCTGATGCTGCCGCCTTTTAAATCTCCTCGCTCGTCAAAACGGATTCGCCCAGTTACTCCGGATAAGTCAGTACTGCGAAGAAATGGCAAGTAAGTGGCTGGATCTACCGAATTTGCCCGCTTCATCGCGTCGATAATCACAGAGGTCGCATCATATGCGTATGGCGCATAAAGCTGAATAGCCTCGCGATGGATTTGCTCGTATTTCTCCCGAAACTCCGCACCCCCTGCCATTTGATCTAACGGCAACCCAGGAGAAGACGCATAAGCGCCCTCACCTTCAGCGCCGGATAGCGCTGTAAACTGTGTGGTCTGCATACCATCCCCGCCAAGGAAAGTAGCTGTCACACCCAAATTTTTGATTTGTTTCATCATAGGCCCAGCTTGCGCATCCATCCCGCCATAAAAAATTAAATCAGGCTTGAGGCCTTTGATTTTAGTTAAAATTGCAGTGAAATCTATTTTTGTGGTGTCCGTAAATTCTCGGGTCATAACCTTTCCGCCCGCTTGCTTGACCGCAGATTCGAATTCGTCTGCCAGGCCTTTCCCGTAAGCACTTCGATCGTCAATAATCGCAACACTCTTAGCGCCCAAGGCCTTGACCGCGTAGTCACCTAAAACTTTCCCTTGCTGTCCATCATTGGCCATTACGCGGTAAGCAGTTTCATAGCCTTGATGGGTAAACTCAATTGCCGTAGCCGATGGCGAAACTTGAGGCACACCGGCGTCAAAATATATTTTTGATGCGGGGATGGTCGTGCCAGAATTCAAATGTCCAACGATACCTGCAACATTAGCATCCATTAACTTTTCAGCGACTACCGTACCTTTCTGTGGGTTTGCCTCATCATCTTCAGATAGCAATCTGAATTCGATAACCTCTCCACCGATCACGCTACCCGCTTTATTCGCCTCAGCAATTGCAAGCAAAGCCCCACGTTCATTATCCTTGCCGAGATGGGATTGATATCCTGTGAGCGGACCAACGTGGCCAATATTAACTACTTTTCGCCCATCATTAGTTTCATTGTCTGAACTACATCCAGTCATGAGTAGCGCACTCACGACACATGCAAATAAACGTTTCGTTACCATTGTGTACTCTCCTAAATGTTTTTTTTCGACCTGATTCAAGGCCAACCAGAGGCACTTAACTGATAGTAACAGCGGTTTACCCCGTGTCAATTTTCAATGCCGAACACGACGACGCTCAGTGTCCAAAAAAAAGCTTAGAGCCGGCTTTTTTACAATCCTTAAACTCTATAAGGATAAAATCCACTTCGCCAACCGCTTTGCTTCTTCATCAGTTACCGCATTAGGTGGCATTGGGATTGGACCCCACTTACCCATACTTCCAGTCTTTATGGATTTAACGAGTCTTTCTAACGTAATTACGCCCCCCTTAGGGTCCTTACCTTTAGCAACATCTTTGTAGGCTGGGCCGACTAATTTTTTATCTATCGCGTGACAACTCAAACAGTTTTTAGACTTCGCGAGTGCTTCCGCGTCATTTGCCTGGACCTGCGACACAAAACTTAGGCCAAATGCCACGAGGCAGGACACAACAACTTTCTTCATGTTAATTCTCTCCATTTCGTTCAACATCCAAAATATAAGCAGCAAAAAATATTTAAATTAGACTCAGCAAGCCTTTCTAACCTAATGGATATTCTACCATCCAATTATCATTCGATCCTGCCAAGCTACCGCATTAACCTCTTACAAACACCTTATCTAGAAGTAGACTAAAAAAAATCACACTCCCAACTGCATTATTATGCCGAAATGCTCGAAAACACCCTTCGCGCGAGCGATATTTAATCATTGGGTATTGAAATGCAATAGCTACTGTTGCCCCAGCTAAGCCCATATAATAAAAAGTGCCGAGGGCACTCATTATGCCAACCATCAACATCAAGAAAAGAAATGTAGTTTGAAAGACGAGCACCATAGTAACGTCATACTTGCCAAATAAAATTGCGCTAGTTTTTATACCAATCGCCATATCATCATCACGATCCACCATAGCGTATTGTGTATCATAAGCAAGCACCCAAAACAGATTCGCGAGCATCGTGACGCACGCCACAAACGGAATGTGATCTACAGCAGAGGCCCATGCCATGGGAATACCAACTCCAAATGTAACGCCTAAGTAAGCCTGCGGCATTGATATGTATCGTTTAGCAAACGGGTAGCTAATCGCCAGGAAAAGCGCCACAAATGATAATTTGATGGTCAGCGCATTAAGCGTCAACACCAACCCAAAAGCGATCAATGCGAGAAGAGCGGCGACAACTAACGCCTCCCATGGGGCTATTTCTTTAGTCGCAAGAGGTCGATTAGCGGTACGTTTAACATGAGGGTCATAATCCCTATCGGCATAATCGTTTATTGCGCAACCCGCAGATCGCATCAGAAATGCACCAATCACAAACACCAAGAAAACATGAGCATTGGGCATGCCCCCAAACGACATCCAGATAGCCCAAAGTGTTGGCCAGAGCAACAAGCAAAAGCCTATCGGTTTATCTATGCGAATTAATCGCGCATAGCTAGACAACCTTAGTCGAAAAATTTTCAACATACTATCTATACCTCCGAATATTTTTCGCGTGAGCCGTACCACCGATTAATGTGTCGCTCTGCCAGATTTGGATGATGGGCCAAGAAATCAGGCGCGAGACGCTTTGCTGCTTCTAAAAACAGTAAATCTCTTTCTATATCCGCGTAGCGGAGCATCGGCATACCAGACTGTCGTGCGCCGAGTATTTCCCCTGGGCCTCGAAGCTGAAGATCTGCTTGGGCCACCTCAAACCCATCTATATTTTCATAGATAATTTTTAGCCGCGCGCGTGCAATATCCGTCAGTTTTTGACCATAAAGAAGAATGCAGGTGCTGGCGTAGGCCCCGCGACCGATCCGGCCTCTCAACTGATGCAATTGTGACAACCCCATCCTTTCAGCGCTCTCAATCACCATAACGGTAGCGTTCGGAACGTCAACACCGACCTCAATGACCGTCGTAGCCACCAATAAATGGATCTCTCTGTTGGAGAATTTCTCCATAACCGCTGTCTTATCTTGAGCCTTCATTCTTCCATGAACAATGCCTATACTTAAATTTGGAAATTGAGCTTGGATTGTCTGGTGTGTCTGTATGGCTGTCTCTAGCTGCAACACTTCAGATTCCTCTATAAGCGGACAAACCCAATAGACTTGCTGACCCGAGCGGCAAGTCTCTTGTACGCGCTGGAAGACCTCTTCTCGTCGACTATTGCTAACCAACTTTGTCGTGATTGGGACACGATCGGGCGGTAACTCATCAATTGCCGACACATCTAAGTCTCCGAAAAAACTCATTGCTAAAGACCTTGGAATTGGAGTGGCGCTCATCATTAATTGGTGTGTTTGATTTAAGCGATCAGCTCCCTTGTCAACCAACGCCAGTCTTTGTTTAACGCCAAAACGATGCTGCTCATCAATGATCACCAAACCCAAATTTTTAAATACAACATCGCCCTGAAATAATGCATGAGTCCCCACAATAAGCTTTGCTGAACCAGACGCAATCTTCTCAATCACTATCGCTCGTTCTTTTTTCGTAAGGCTGCCAGTTAATCTTTCAACGGTAATGCCCAATACGGCCAACCACTCCTCAATTTTTTTGAAATGTTGTTCTGATAAAATTTCCGTTGGTACCATCAGGGCTACTTGGTACCCAGAGCCTATCACCTGTAGTGCGGCAAGTGCGGCGATCACGGTTTTGCCGCTACCGACGTCGCCCTGCAGAAGACGCCGCATCGGAACACGATCAGCCATGTCTGTTTGTATTTCAACGAGAACTCTATTTTGTGCGCTGGTTAATTTAAAATTAAGATGGTCCAAAAACTTTTTCATTTCTATCGTATTACGCTTCATTAATGGAGCGGAGTATTGCTCTCGCTTGTCATAGTTCTTGCGCATAATAAGTTGCTGTGCAAACAGCTCATCAAAACTTATACGTCCCCAGAAGATACCTAAGGAATCTTTCAGTACCGCGGCATCAACATCAGGGGTAGGACGATGCAGCATATTCACCGTTTTAGAGTAGCTTGGCAGGCCGAGATCTTTCAAAATCGACGGTAAGAGCGTATCGCTCTGGTCCACGATTGTGAAGGCTTGCGCCACCGCTTTTCGAATTGCTGCCTGACTTAATCCTTTAGTCGTTGGATAAACAGGGGTGAGTGTCGTAGGCAGCGGATCGTTTTCAATAATTTTTTTAACTCGAGGATGCACCATCTCCCTCAAACGTTGACGTCCCATCCTCAACTCACCCACAACTCGGATACGCGCACCAACTTCTAACACGCGTTGTTGATTCGGATAAAAATGTAAAAAACGAAGGATTGCTCTGTCGCTTTCATCCTCAACGGTAACCACTAACTGTCGCCCGGGTCGAAACTCCACTTTGGCCTGAACAACCGTGACTTCGATTTGAACCAGATCCCGCTCTGGCGCCTCGCTAATCCCAAACACTTGAGTCTCATCCTCATACCTAAGCGGGAAAAATAGCAATAAATCCTGAGCTCTAGATATACCGAGACGACTGAGTTTGGTACGAACTATCGGCGTACCAATACCATCAAGGTCATCGTGTTGATCAGCAGATTTCTTAGCGCTACTCTTCATAAATTATGGCGAAATGTTCAGCGCACAACAGTACTAATGAACAGCAATAGCATCAATTTCAATCAAAGCATCCTTGGGTAAGCGTGATACTTGAATCACGGACCGAGCTGGAAGAGCGCATGACATAAATAAACTTTCCATAAGTTTATTAAGCTCGCTGAAGTCATTTAAATCACTTAAAAATACTGTGAATTTCACCACATCATGCAGCTTAAGCCCTGCCTCTTTCAGAATAGACTCAATGTTCAGAAAGGCTTGGCGCGCTTGCTCGCTGAAAGTTGAAGGGAGCACGCTCGAGTTTGCACTAAGGCCTAACTGGCCAGATACATAAATAGTTTCCCCTGCCTTTATCCCCTGTGAATAAGCTCCCAAAGCAGCCGGGGCAAGTTTGGTTTGTATCGTTTGGTTCGCCATAAAGATCTCCTAGGTGTAATATCGTGCAACACAACAATATAGGCGCAGGATCAAAATCCTTCAAAGTTCGAGTGAGTAGCGTGCTAGACATGGTCTCGGTTTACAAATAGTAGATTCTGAAAAACGAACAAACAATTCCAAAGATCCTGAATGCATATTAGCCCTCGAGATACTCACAAACAAAATATCGCCGCCTTAACGATTGCAGCGATTGGCGTTGTTTTCGGTGACATCGGCACCAGCCCAATCTATACCATTCGAGAAGTTTTTAGTCCCCGCTACGGCATCATACCCTCGGCAGACAATATTCTAGGGTGTCTTTCGCTCATTTTTTGGGCGCTCGCACTGATCGTCTCGGTCAAATATATTTTTTTCATGCTTAAAGCAGACAACCGTGGCGAAGGGGGCTTGATGGCACTACTAGCACTTGTCCTCAAAGCAACGGAAAAGAAACCGAAAAAACGGTTTATCTTAATCGCACTCGGGCTCTTTGGTACCGCTCTGTTTTACGGAGATGCGATCATCACACCCGCTATCTCCGTTTTATCTGCAGTCGAAGGGCTTGGCGTTGCTAGCCCAACACTTCAGCCATATGTTATGCCCATTACGCTCGTGGTCGTGATCCTACTCTTCATGTTGCAGCGACGAGGGACTGCTGGAGTTGGTGCGTTATTCGGGCCAATAACGGTAGTTTGGTTTGGTGTCTTGGGGTTTTTAGGGGTCATTAACCTCGGTTTAGACCCCTCAGTATTCAAGGCTTTAAACCCGAGCTATGCTATACAATTTTTTATTACTAATAAAGTATTTGGTTTTCTAGCTATTGGGGCAATAGCGCTCGCAATAACCGGGACCGAAGGCATCTATACCGACATGGGGCATTTTGGTCGAAAACCGATAAGGATCGCTTGGTCGTTGTGGGTTTGGCCAAATTTATTACTGAATTACTTCGGACAAGGTGCGCTCATCCTCGCCCAACCCGAAACGATCACCCATCCGTTCTATAACATGGTCCCTTCCTGGGGCTTATACCCACTCATCGGCATGACGACTATCGCGACAGTGGTTGCTTCCCAAGCCGTAATATCAGGGACTTATTCATTAACGAGGCAGGCGATACAACTCGGATATTGTCCACGTCTTGATGTATTTCATACCTCTGAAAGTGAAATTGGGCAGATATACATGCCATGGATCAACTGGATGCTGTTAGCCGCCGTATTACTACTAATTCTCTCATTCGGTTCGTCAAGCAATCTCGCCAGCGCCTACGGTGTCGCCGTGACGGGGATGATGGCGATTGATACTGTAATGGCGTACTTTGTTGTAACCCATTTGTGGGGATGGCGGGGATGGTATGTGCTGCCTATCGCTCTGACCTTCCTAGGAATCGACCTAGCTCTATTTGCGGCAAACTCCGTCAAAATTTTGCAGGGCGGCTGGTTTCCCTTCACGATCGGGTTAATCCTCTTTACGCTTTTCACCACCTGGTATCGAGGGCGCCAAGGGCTTATTCGCGAACTGGCTCCTGATACACTGGATCTTAAACCCTTTTTAACTAGCCTTTCTGCGTATCCTCCTCAAAGGGTTTCCGGCACGGCGGTTTTCATGACCACTTCCTCAAATGCGGTTCCTCGTGCGTTACTCCACAACCTGAACCACAATAAAGTACTTCACGAGCGTGTCGTGCTCCTGACAGTAAAAACTGAAGAAATACCGCACATCTCCAATCAAGAGCGCGTCCTCGTCGAACCCATAACAGACGAATTCTTTAAAATTCTGGTTCGTTATGGCTTCAAGGATCAGCCAGATATACCCGCAGCCTTGGAACTTTGCGCCCCCATGGGATTGACGTTTAACGCAATGGACACCTCATATTTCCTTTCACGACAAACGCTGGTTCCAAAACTTGGAAAAGATATGGCCCTATGGCGCGAAAAATTGTTCGCACTGATGTCTAGAAATTCATCAAGCCCCATCAGTTTTTTTAAGCTGCCCGCCAATCGGGTTGTAGAGCTCGGAACCCGCATTGAACTCTAAGCGCTTAAACAGCTGGGTACGTTAATTTAAGGCCTAGACACAGGTATTGCTGAAAGCTAAGCAAAAAAAGTGTACCGTACAGATGTCCTTTGGCGACGATCGCAGCAAGCACAAGGCATCCAACCCCTCATTGGCATCAAACGCATGTGTTTCTAGTTGGTCTTGAAATTTTGTATTTAGTCTCCAAATTAGCTTAAACTTAAAGACATATTAAAACATTACGTTTAAGCGTTTTATAGGAAGAGGCTAACAATATGAAATATGTCACACCGAAATCCGCATCGGAGGCGAGTCAAGCCCTATTGCAAGAGGGTGCGTTCGCATTAGCTGGTGGAACTGATTTACTGGTCAAATTAAAAACCCGTTTCGTGTCTCCAAAAGTTGTCGTTGACATTAAATATGTCCCTAAAATAATGGCCATTGAGCAGTCAGCTCAAGGTTGGTGGATCGGAGCCGCGACACCTTGCGCCGAAATTGTCGAGCACAATTCCCTCAGTAAAGATTGGCCAGGAGTTGTAGAAGCACTATCGCTAATCGGCTCTACTCAAATTCAGGGCCGTGCAACCTTAGGTGGCAATTTATGTAATGCATCTCCAGCAGCAGATAGCGTACCAGCACTGATTGCGGCAGGAGCCACTTGTGTTATCTCTGGGCAAACAAAGGAGCGCGAAGAACCAGTAGAAAAAATTGTGACTGCACCAGGGAGGACCGCGCTCGACAAAGGAGAATTTATCATTGGATTTAAGCTACCAAAACCTAGAAGCCGTGCAGGTGATGCTTACTTACGCTTAATTCCACGCAGCGAAATGGATATAGCAGTGGTTGGTGCAGGCGTGTCCTTAAGCGTGTCTGAAGATGGGAGAATTGAAGCTATCCGCGTGGCTCTAGGCGCTATAGCACCAACGCAGGTGCTTCTCAGTGGCTTAGAGGATATTTTTGTTGGCAAAGAGCCCAATGACGATGCAATACAAAAATTGGTCTCTCTTGCAGAAAAAGCATGCAAACCAATCAAAGATAAACGAGGCACTATTGAGTATCGAACCAAGATTGCAGGCGTTCTAGCTAAACGAGCATTTGGTATCGCTCTTAAGCGCGCAACTAATTCCTAATCAAAATACGAACTGGCGATTAAAAAAATGTCGAAAACACACGTTTCAACATGTATTAACGGGGATACCTACGAGTTTCTGTGCGATACGCAACAGACGCTCTTAGATGTTTTAAGGCATGAACTCGACCTAACGGGAAGCAAAGAAGGATGCGCCACTGGAGATTGCGGCGCCTGCAGCGTGATGCTGGATGATCGACTGGTTTGCTCCTGCCTTGTCCTTGGGGTTGAGGCTGACGGTAAAGAAATTGAAACCATTGAGGGGATGTCCTCCGGTTCTGAGCTGCATGCCATACAGCAAAAATTTATTGATCTTGCAGCACTGCAGTGTGGGATTTGTACCCCGGGGGTCTTGGTCGCAGCAAAAGCACTACTGTCTAAAAATAAGAATCCAAGTGAAAAAGAGGTCCGCTTTTGGTTAGCGGGCAACTTATGTCGTTGTACGGGTTACGATAAGATTGTTCGAGCCGTCCTCGAGGTTGCCGCTGACATGAGAAACGCTTAAAGAAATTAGACTTTGAAAAAGAGGAAATTAACATGAATGACATGACTCAAACCAATCTTGAACGAGAGCTCAAAATTGTTGGTACACGACCTGCTAGACCAGACGGCGTAGATAAGGTAACTGGGCGGGCTCTATTTGGGTCGGACAAATCACTTCCCAACATGCTGGTTGGGCGTGTCCTCAGAAGTCCTTACGCGCATGCAAAAATCCTCTCGATTGATACGAGTAAAGCTGAGGCATTGAATGGCGTAAAGGCTGTCATCACGCGCGCAGATTTTGAGGATTTTCCTGCGGAATTCGTCCCAATGGGAGAAATGATCGTTAACTTAAAAGATATCACCCGAAATATCATGGCTCGGGAAAAGGCACTTTACGTTGGCCACACGGTTGCCGCAGTTGCAGCAACTAGCGACGATATCGCAGAAAAAGCACTTAGCTTAATTGCTATCAAATATGAAGTGCTTCCACACGTCTTAGAAGTTGAGGACGCGGAAAAGCCCGACGCCCCACTGTTGCACGAAGATATGATAACCATTGGCGTCACACCCGCACCTAAAAAAGCATCCAACGTTGCAAAACGGGTTGAATTTGGCTTCGGAAACGTGGAAAAAGGTTTTGCAGAAGCAGATCTTATCGTCGAAAGAGAATTCACAACCCAACAAGTCCATCAAGGTTACATCGAACCGCACGCCTGCTTAGCAAGTGTGTCTGAAGACGGTCAAGCTGAACTCTGGTGTACAACCCAAGGAGCTTTTGTCGTACGAAATTTCTGCTCAAAACTTCTTGGTCTAAGCGCGGCGCAGATACGAGTGACTTCTTCCGAAATTGGTGGAGGCTTTGGAGGCAAAACTGTCGTTTATCTCGAACCTTTAGCGCTCGCACTATCGAGAAAATCCTGTCGTCCCGTCAAAATGGATATGAGCAGAGCTGAAGTTTTCACTTCGAGTGGCCCAACCTCTGGGGCAAAAATATGGGTCAAAATCGGTGTGAAAAATGACGGCCGAATCACGGCAGGCGACTGTGTTCTTAAATATCAGGCCGGTGCATTTCAAGGCGCACCTGTGGGACCGGGAGCGATGTGCGCCTTTGCCCCCTATGATTTAAAAAATGTTCGGGCCGTTGGGTACGATATTGTTGTAAACCGTCCAAAAGTTGCTGCATATCGAGCTCCGGGAGGACCTATTTCAGAATATGGCGTAGAAAGCGTGATAGACGAAATCGCACTCAAACTCAAAATAGACCCCATTGAAATTCGTCTCAAAAATGCCGCCAAAGAAGGTACCATTGCTCCTTATGGGCCTAAACTTGGACCAATAGGCATGATCGAAACCCTCGAGGCAGCCAAAGCTCACGCTCACTATTCGGCGCCACTCGGACCAAACCAAGGTCGAGGGGTCGCTTCAGGGTTTTGGTTCAATATAGGAGGAGAAACCAGCTCATCGATTACGATCAACGAAGACGGAACCGTTGGCTTAACACTGGGCACACCAGACGTTGGGGGTTCGCGGGCCTCTATGGCGATGATGGCATCTGAAGAGCTTGGCATTCCTATGGAGCTTATCAAACCAGTCATTGGCGACACGAACGCTCTAGGCTTTAACTTCCTCACTGGCGGCAGTCGCGCCACTTTTTCTACGGGTACCACCGTTGTTCGGTCAACAAGAGAAGCTATTGAGGAACTTAAAAAGCGCGCCGCGTTGCTTTGGGAGGTTCCTCTTGATCAAGTCGAATGGGTGGATGGTCATGCACGTTTAATCGCTGGAAACGAACCCAAAACAATGAGTCTTGCACAAATAGCGAAGCAAGCGGGCAAGACTGGTGGCCCCATCATGGCCAACTGTTCAATGAACGTAACGGGCGCTGGGCCAAGTCTTGGAACACACATCGTGGACGTCGAGGTAGACTTTGAGACCGGTAAAGTTTCTATCGTTCGGTATACCGCAATCCAAGATGCTGGCAAAGCGATTCACCCCGCTTATGTCGAAGGACAAATGCAAGGGGGCGCCGTCCAAGGAATCGGTTGGGCGCTTAACGAGGAATACATATACAACGACAAAGGTCAATTGGAAAACACCGGATTCTTGGACTATCGTATTCCCGTGTGCTCTGATGTCCCAATGATCGATACAGTCATTGTTGAAGTGCCTAATCCGAATCATCCCTATGGCGTTCGAGGCGTAGGGGAGACACCCATCATTCCTCCTCTGGCAGCGATCTCTAATGCGGTGTCAAGGGCGACAAACATACGATTTAATGAACTACCGCTTTCTCCACCTAAAGTTCTGGCAAAACTAATGCATGGATAGGTGGTAAGAACCCTTTGGCACAACTTATCCTCACTGGCTCGTTAAAAAGTCTAACTAATGGTATTGGTGAATTTAATATTCGAGCCAAAAATGTCCATCAGTTGGTGGGCGAGCTAAAGCAAATTTGCCCTGCTCTAGCACCACTGCTCGAATCTGAAGGTTTCGCCGTAGCGATTGACGGCGAAATCTATCAAGATATCCTGTTTGCTCCTATCGGTGAGAACAGTGAGGTTCACCTAATTCCACCTATCGGTGCAGGCTAGTTCAGATATCCTTAACTTAGAGCGCTCGTATGAGCAAATCAACAACTGGTTTCAACGAATGCTGCGGCCACCATCAACCGGGATTGCTAATCCTGTCATAAACG
>JAQBTV010000014.1 GCA_027624715.1 Pseudomonadota bacterium | reverse complement strand
CGCATGCCCCGCATCCGCAGCCTCTCTAAACCATAGAGCCCCTTCGCGATCACTCTTTCCCACGTCACCCCACTCATACCTATATGACATCGCGAGCTCATACTGCGCTTGAATATCGCCACTAAACGCTTTTGCCTCGACGCCCTCTAGATTTTTATCAGCCCTTTCTTGCGCCTCAAGCTTTTCCATATACCCCATATAGCCAGCGATATCCGCCGCTTGTGCACTACGCTCATAGAGGCCACCCAAGCCAAGCGCTGCCACCATTAAAGCTAGACCTACTCTCATCATGTGATAATACCTATAGTCTTTAATCTATTAGCCTGAACAACTTTTTTCAGCCCAAAGTTCTAAAGAAAAATACCAACCTTTTAACAAAAATTAAAGATACCAAGTAATTACTTAGAACACAACATATGACCTTGCAAAATGCACCAATAAATAAGCTAAAATTAGTGCTGGACTTAACTTTAATACATATAAAATCATATATTTATATAAATTAGAATAAATAAAAAATCGAGGTTTAATCTAGATCTTTACTAGCACGAACGTACCCAATGCATGAGGGTATCGCTGCAACAATTATTGAAGCAAAAAATACCATCATAATTAGATAGGTACTGCCACCGGTAAAAATATCGATGTTGATGTGTAATCCAAATTTCTCCACCAGATAGCCGCGTGAAAGCGCCAAACAACACACCAGAAGAACCGCTCCAACGACTACCCCAAAGAACGTAATAAGAAAAGCTTCTAATTCGATCAGAAAAAATAAGAACCGCGGTGATGCGCCGATAACCCGTAATAAATGAATCTCCTTACGACGCTCACGTATTGACGCCAAAAGCATTGCACTCACTCCGAGGCAGGCTGCCAAGAATACCAGCGCGGAAACTAGCAATAGGGTATTTTCTAAGACGCTCATCGTCTGCCACAGCTCCGACAATGCTACACCAGGTAAAATTGCAAGTAACGGCTCGTCCTTGTAATTATTAACCCCTCTTTGAAAACGAAACGTCGCCATTTTGTCGTTCAGGCCCAACATAAAAGCAGTGATACTTTTAGGCTGAAGATCAATATCGTCAAAGTTATTAATAGGGCCCGACGAACTGGGAACTCTGACCCCATACTGCCAATCAATATGAATCGCCTCAATCCCGGCTAGACTCACGTGCAATGTTTGATCAACAGGTGTACCAGTGGGCGCTAATATACCGACAACCTCGAAGGGACGGTCCTCGTGCAAACTAAAGCTCGTTGCTGCCACACCATGGGCAAGCACCAATCGATCACCTAGTTGGTAATTTAACTTTCTAGCGACCTCAGCACCTAAAACGACATCAAACAAATCTCTAAAGGGCCTGCCAGCCTTAAATTCGAGTAATCGCTTGTCACCATAACTAAAATACTGGAAATAATCGGTTGATGTCCCCAACACTCGATATCCCTTGTGAGAGTCCCCCAGCGAAATAGGTATAGCCCAATTCACTTTTTGACTGGACGCAATCTTTTCGTAAGACTCCCATCGAATATTATTGGTAGGATTTCCCACTCTGAACACCGAATACAGAAGCAAATTGACGCTTCCGGTTCTCGCACCAACGATCAGATCAACTCCTGAAACCGTATTAGAAAAATTCTCTTTTGTCTGATGTCTGACATGCTCAACTCCCAACAAAACGAAGATGCTAACGGACATAGCCAATAGTGCGACTATTACTGAGCCTTTTCTATCCAATAAACTCTTTATAGCTAGGCGAATGAACATTTAAGAATACTTTCCCACTAAATTAATCTCATCTAAGGGCACGATTCGACCAAAATGTTTCGATAACCCCATATCATGGCTGACAAACAACAGTGTTATTTTATGCTCCTCTGCAATACTCATAAGTAAAGTCATGAAAGCGTCGCGATTGACATGATCAAGAGATGAAGTAGGCTCATCGGCGATCAATAGTTGAGGTTTGTTGATGAGTGCGCGGGCAATCGCAATCCGCTGCTGCTGACCAATACTGAGATTTCGAGCAGGTTCACTCCACTCATCTGCTGATATATTTAAGTCGGTTAATAAACTCTTTATTTCTTGCTCTAATGAGCCGCTAAGATGATTTGAACCGAAACGGCTAGCAAGTTTAATGTTGTCGATTGCATCTAGATAAGAAATCAGGTTGAACTGCTGGAAGACGAATCCGATGTGTTCCGCTCTAAATCTATCCCTCTGCCTGGTCGACATTTCATTCAGGGGGTGTCCAAGAACAGTCACACGGCCTTTCGTTGTTAACAAGCCACTCAAAACATTGAGCAGGGTTGACTTCCCGCCACCTGACGGCCCGTATAGGAACGTCTTCTCACCTTCAGAAACCGACCAAGAAGGAATATTCAATACCATTCGGTCAGGATGTGTCGGATAACTATATTGCACATCTGTTAGGGTAATAGTCATGGTACTCTTAGTATGGGATTTATTGGAAAGCAGTAATGTTATATTATCTCATTTACAGAATGATAATCCCAATTTACAAAACTACAATGATGATGTCAGTGCGGTTGTCAAACATAGCTATATTGCTCGCCGGGGCATTACTACTTTCTGCTCAGCATGGGCCAGAAGCGCAGGCTAGAGATAAAAAATTATCTGGGTATGAGGAAATTGAGTGGACTCAATTAATGCCGGCGGAAGATATAGAAGCATTACTAAACCCTCCGGATTATATTTTGGACATAAAAGAGGGATCGAAGGAAGATCGAGCAGGTAACCAAGGCGATGCGTCTACGGACTTATTTTTTTATGATGAGTACCAGCGCGCCCTGTTATCCACGAAAATCGTTCCAGAAATGAATGGAAAGAAAATTCGAATACCAGGCTTTATTGTTCCATTAGAATTTAATAAGAATAAAACCGTATCGCAGTTTTTCCTTGTACCCTTCTTTGGAGCATGCATCCATGTACCGCCGCCGCCACCGAATCAAGTCATCCATGTCACCAGCAAAAAGGGCGTTAAACTTGAAAATCTGTCCACGCCTCATTGGATTTCAGGTGTTGTGAAATCCGTCCTCACAAAAAACGAAATTGCTACAGCTACCTATGCTATGGATGCGATAAGCGTCGAGATTTACTGGGAAAAATAAGGGGAATTTTGTGTTAAGAAACTCCACAAATCGCAAAAATACCTAACATGCAACGCAAGTAGGTTTATCGTGCTGCTGGCATAATCTAAAGTTAGTTAAGTGTCCCCAAGCGATTAATCCGGCGCCAAGCAATGTAAGCAGCTTCTCACCTGTTTCACCCACTAAACTTTCAAACAGTAAAGCGGAGACCAAACTGCTCAATCCCAGCAGCCCAAGGGCTAATATCTTGTATTGCTTATGTTTTTTACAACCTAGAGTCAACGCAAAGATACTAATCGGCAACACAGCAACGAGCATCCAAGCATGAAATGCCTCATTATCGAGCGGTAATGAGGCAAGACTTGGAACTGCGACCAACAGCACAGGTACAAAAAGGCAATGAACAGCGCATACCAAAGATAATCCAATAGATGTCCGATCGGTTATAGCTTGGATGCTCCTCATAACTTAACTCCCTATTTTATGTTCAACACAACAGCCGCAACACTATGTTATGTTACAACATAACAAGAAGCAATGGTAGTCCTTAGCGGTAACTTCGGATAGATTTGCCCGGGAGCCAATCTAGCATTCTCCAACACTCATCCACCAGCCAGTTATACGGCTGGATCCAAGGCCTTTATTCCTGTCAATTAAATTTAATTGTTGACCGCTTTGGCGTCAACGTCACCGCGCCCTGCTTACCCCCTTTCAGCCACATAGTTTGTATTTCCTCAATTCCCGGAAAAATCTTAAAAAGGTGAACTTGAACTTCAGATAATTTAGACGAGTTCTCACAGCTAAAATGGTAGTTGGCAGTAATATCGCTATGCGTATCCATCTCTGATTCTTCATGCGCGTCAGCACCAGCTGACTCACTCAAGACCGCAGAAACATTAACCGAGGATTCAACAAGTCGACAGGTACTATTTAAAAAAGTAAAAACCTTATCGTGTTGTTTAAGACGCTTCGCCGCATTCTGAACAGCCTTTTTATCTTTTGCCGATTGTGCTCGGTATTCGAAACCAACTATATTCATTGCTGGCGATTCAAACTCTATTTCAATCTCAGTCCCCTGGAGTCCAATCGTTAACTCAGACAGCCCGTGAACGTGAGCATCTAAACTACCGTCTTCCGCTCGCAACTCTCGAGCATTAACCCATTGAATTATTATCATTACAACAATCGATACCATTGTTAGCCTAAGAATTTGGTTTATACGTATCATCATTTTTATACTTCCCCTCAAAACGTCAACATTACTTACATGCACAAAATAACTTCTTTTGTAGCCCTCTTTACTTCTTAATCTCTATGAATACCGAACACCCACTCGCGTTGTTTTATGTGTGACTAAAGTCGCTGTTCAGTTCCTGCTTCAGAAGCTTTAGGAGCAAGCAAAGCCGTAAGCGCTCCAAGGATTCCCAAAACCGCATAGGTCGTCACCAACAAGGGTCCAGTAGGCGCATCAAGCATTGCAGATAGCGCAATGCCGATCAAGATCGACGACGCGCTAAATAACCATGCCCACAACAGCCGTCTTTTTTTTCCGACGGTTACGAGAGCTGGCAGAATGAGGCTTGCAAATACAACGTAAATACCGACCAGCTGGACGGAAGCAGTGATTGTGAGTGCGAACATAAGGTAAAAACCAATCCCCTGTCTCACACGTGGTAAAAACATCCAAGTGGCCAAAATACCCATAAAAAACGGTAGATGAAGCACAACGTCCCGCATCGATGCGAACAGTATTTGCCCCGAAAGAAGATGTTTGAGTTCTTCATCTCCATGAGGATTAAGAGTGAGTACGAGAATTGAGAGGGACGCGGACAATACAAAAAAGACGCCAATCCAAGCCTCTTGTTGCTTCGGAAAATGTTTCTCTATATCCCTAAAAATGAGGCCACCCATAAGCGCAAAACATAACGCACCTAGCGATGGCCCAAGAGCGAATCCGGTTGGGTCCGAATGAACATGAGCCTGCTGGCTATAAACTGTTCGGTTGAGCGTCTCCACAACGACATAACCCAGTCCCGCTATTTGAGCAATTGCCAAGTCAATAAAGATTATTCCTCGCTTTAAAACCTCAATGCCTAGCGGTGTATGGACCAAAGCCACCATCAGGCCAATCAGTAGTGCAGGGGTAATAATATTCAACAAATCAGCCATTGGCACATCGCATCAATTTAATAGCAGTTCTATCGTTTGATCATAAAGCTTAAACAGATCTGTCGCTTCTGACGACCCTCCGATCGTGAAAGGGAGTGTTATTACGCGTACCCTGGTTTTTTGCGAGACCCATTCATTTGGACCTTTCGGATCAAAAGGGGTTGTAATAACCGCGAGCGGAGGAGTTTTTTTAATAACAGATACCACTTCCGCAAGATGTCTAGCAGATGGTGGGATTCCCTGCCTCTGCTCAAGAGAAATGAGGGTGTTAATACCTAAAAATTTCAATAGATAGCTGAACGACTTGTGGTGCACGATCACGCTTTTCCCTGCAAGCGATGCACCAGCGGCTTTCCATCCCTTTAGGGCAGTATTCCATCTTGAGTTGAATGATTTTAAGTTAGCCTTATATTGTGCCTCGTTATCCGGATCGATTAAAGATAGACGCGCCTCAATAAGCGCTGCAGCCTCTAGAATGATTTGAGGATCTAAGTGCACGTGCGGATTGCCCTGGGGATGAATGTCTCCCAAACTGCGATCTAGAACGTCTGGTATCTCAATGTTAGTTACGTAATCGCTAATCAGTAAATATCCAGGTTGCCCAACCTGCACCCCTTTATTGCCATTTCTAACTAACAATGGTAGCCACCCCACCTCAAGATCAGCTCCGGAGCAAATGATTAGATCTGTACGTCTCATTTTACTCATTAAGCTCGGCTTGACCCGGATAAAGTGGGGATTTTGTAGCCCATGAGTTGCTGAATCTGTTTTAATCAAATCTCGGCCTATCTCCTGAGCTAGCGACTCCCATTCCGGCTCACAGGCCAATACAAAAGGCTTAGCCTGAGCTGTATTGAGTACTAATGCACAAAAAAAACCAATTACAGTGATTGTTTTCATAGCTACATTATCCCTTGAAATTTTGGTCCTGTGAAAAAAAAGCCTTGAAATGGTGAAGAGGAGATTTCATTTTGAAGAAATCGGATACCATTTCAAGGCGCTAGCTCAGTAATCCTCTGTCCGTTTGCGTTTTGTAAACGTACATGATTATTAGTTATGTTACAACATATCGTATAGTAATTGCAACACGTGGTATACAACATTTTCAGGGAAGGTTAACTTGCACCCATAGTAGCCAATAATTTTAGTTCAACTGAAAACACCACGCCCACTGAACGAAGCAGCGTTACAATACTCCGATCTGGACGTAAAAACCTCTCCATCTCGCTTCAATAGTATAGCGAGCCGCCTATGACCATTAGATCGAACATCAAAAAAAGTGCCCTAGTTTTGGCCATCAGCTTCATAGTAATGATCGCTGAAATACTAGGTGGGTACGCCTTTAATTCGATGGCGTTATTGGCAGACGGATGGCATATGGGTACCCACACGATTGCAATTGGGATCACTGTCCTCGCTTATGCCTATGCCGAGAAAAAAGCTAATGCCCCTGCCTTCATATTTGGCACATGGAAAGTCGAAATACTGGGGGCCTACACAGGCGCACTTTTACTCGCCGTCATTGGTCTCACTATGGGCTATGAGTCGATCGAACGGCTGTTTAACCCAAAAGTAATCAAATATGAATATGCCATTGCCACTGCGATCATCGGCTTGCTTGTCAATGGAGTAAGCGCTTTCATCTTGAGACACCATTCTCATGGACATTCTCATGGCCATGACCATCACAAACCGCCATTAGAGTCAGACCTCAATCTGAAAGTGGCTTATGCACATGTAATTACAGATGCCATAACGTCTTTACTTGCAATAATTGCGCTTCTCGTAGGTTTAGCATTTGGCTGGAATTGGATGGATCCGCTAATGGGCATCGTGGGCTCAATCTTAGTGCTCCTATGGTCTCGCTCGCTAATAAAGCAGACCACTAGCATTCTTATCGATCACAGTGTTGACGACGAGCCTATAAAAAAGCTTCGAGCAAAGGTTCGAAACATAGCCAATGCCGCCGGAGACGTTCAAGATCTACGATTATGGAAAATAAGTAACAACCAGTACGCGTGTGTCATAAAAATACTTGGAAACACCCAAGACACAATTCGTGTCCGCATAGAAGACGAACTCTCAACACTCCCTATTACCTACTCCGCAATCGATATCAAGCCAGCAAAAGAGAATCAAAGCGAATCAAAAATTTTTAAATGAGCGGGTGCACGCGATCTTTGGTCTCGAATGAGTTCCCCAAACAACAAGGAGTGCTAGCGATGTCATTGGGGTGGACGATGGGGCTCGAACCCACGACCACCGGAATCACAATCCGGGGCTCTACCAACTGAGCTACGCCCACCACAGACTTCACCAACAATCACACCAAGGGCTACTGGCACGCCCGACAGGAATCGAACCTGTAACCCCCAGCTTAGAAGGCTGGTGCTCTATCCGTTGAGCTACGGGCGCAACTCAAACACCTCAGCCGTCATCAATGGTCGGGGTGGAGAGATTCGAACTCCCGACATCCTGCTCCCAAAGCAGGCGCGCTACCAGGCTACGCTACACCCCGACTGAAGGGACGAAACTATATCGCCTCATACCGTAGACGTCAATCTGATGGTTTTAATTTTACATCTAAAATTGCATTAAAGAGATAAATCTGATATACACACTTTTTTTTAAACAGTAGAAATTTTTTATAAACGCGCCATGGCCAATCCCACAAAAACTACAGTGAAATTAAAACCGACGGTAAAAAGTACCTTTAAATCCTATACGCCCAAAAAAGATGAGACTTATATGGGCATAAAACAGAAAAATCACTTTAAAAAAATTCTGTTAGAGCTGAAAAACCAGCTTGGTGCGGACATTGATAAAACCGTACACACGATGCAGGATGAAGCAACGGTCTTTGCCGACCCAAACGATCGAGCCAGTCAAGAGTCTGATATGGCACTTGAACTAAGAAACCGAGATCGAGAGCGCAAACTCATTAAAAAGATCAACGAAACCATCGGTCGAATTGAACTGGGTGATTACGGCTATTGCGACAGCTGTGGTATCGAAATCGGCTTGAGGAGACTCGAAGCGAGGCCAACCGCATCCCTATGTATCGATTGCAAGACATTAGATGAAATCAGAGAAAAACAAATGGCAAAGTAGTTACTGTTCTTAACTCCTTGCTTAAAAAAACCAGAAAAGCCATCCTGCGATGGCTTTTTTTCTTATATGGACAAGCTAACCGTCACACCCAATTCTCGCAGTCGCTGAGCGAATGCCTCAAACCAATCGTCCTCAACCGGGGATAATCTGACAGACTCAGGTTGGAACGACTGTCGAGCGAGTCCATAGAGAAGAATACCTTTAAGCGGGATACCTCTCGCCTGCGTCTCCCCTATAAGTTCGATATAGGAGTCGAGCTCAGTTTCACTGGGATTTAGCCCATCTAACTTGAATAAACACGTCTGTATCCATGTCGGACAAGCCCTTGCAGAAGCCTCTAAATTCGACATCATTCTAGCTTTACCAACACGAATATCATTAATTAGACGACGACCTTCCCCGGTCGCACGATCAATCTTGTACCAGACCTCGCCATTCATCCCCGCTAATTTTTCTAAGCCCATAATCACCTTGTTTTGATGTACCAAACTACCATTCGTAATCAAAACTGTTTTAACGGCGTCAGGGATACTCAATCTCGCTCGAACCCCATGAACTGCATTAACAGCTTCCATAAAATTGGGAGCTGATGTCGGCTCTCCATTACCTGAGAATGCAATATCATTTAAACGACGTTGCCCTTCTGGTACCTGCTCCTCAAGGAAAGAACCACTCAAAATTTGATCGAGAAAAACACTTAATTCGTGTTGCAAGCGATCCACGTCAACAGGTGGTGGCGCCCCACGTATCAGGTCTGGAACCTGACAATAAATACACCGCCAATTACAAGCATTATTCGTATTCAAATTTACACCTAGAGACACACCGCCCGCACGCCTCGAGACCACGGGATACACATATTTAAATCCTTCTTGAAAGCGATTGTGATCTTGGGTACTCAGCATATAGTTATCTCACCCAAAATTTTCTACGCAGATTGATCCGACTGAGTTAGATCATCTAAAGTCAATTCTAAAGGTTGACCATGCGGTGTCCGATCAGCGACCCGGGCCCAACCCGCTTGATACTGTTTTAGCAACTCATTCGACACAATATTTTTCCTATTTAAGAGATTTTCTAACGCGCTAAGCACGTGCAAATAGTAATCGGCTCCAGTATCGTTCTCCGACGAGCCACACTTAATCTCAGCCCCTAGTACTTCAGCCCACTCTAGCCAAGTAATTAAACCCAGTTTTTCGAGCGCAACTAACATAGCAAATGTATCCGCCTCCCAAGGCTCAGAAAACACAGGATGTTTTATACTATCTGGCGAACCCTTTGAAAAATCTACCCAAGAAAAATGATCACTCATATTCAGGTCTCGACAAATAAGGTTCGAATGCATCAACTGAATTGCTGACAGTTGAATCCGCTGCATCACCCCAAAGTTCGCAACTCTCAATTTCAACGGTATACAACCACTGAGGATCTTCTCTACCATGTTCTACAACAGCATCCGGAAACACGTGTCTACCTCTTACAGCAATGATAATCCCGAGTTTGTCCCGCGCATAGCGCGGTAGTCGAGTGTGGCCGCTGGTGCGCATTCCATTAGTCATTACTAAGTCTCCGACGCAAAATTTAGGATCATCAACACCTTCGCGCTCAAAGTTTCCCCTAATAAATGCTCTACCAACTTCTTCCAACGTCAACGGTTTTAGTGCCTTAGGCAAGTCTCCGGTCAGATTAATCCCTGTGTGCATTTCTTCCGTATCAAAAAGACCACGTTCTAATGCTGTAGCAATCAGCGTATGGGCCCACCGCTCGTAATAAGACCACGACAAATATTCGATTGGATGAATTTTTTCCTGTGCATGTCGGAATACGTCGATATTCCATAAACCCAGATAAAGAATCGCCCTTTGAAGGCCAAGCACGCTCCCTTCCCAACTATAATGAAATGTAGGCTCATCATGTTCGGGTATAACCGGACCAAAACCCTCGATACCGCCTAAATCATGGATACTATCCATTAGCTTTATTCCCATTAGTTGCTAATGCCTCACCGGTACCAATCATACTGTCCCGAGTGACAAGCTTTGCTAATTCAGCTTCAGACATCGCTTCAGAAAAAACAGGCCTTCGAGGAATGACTAAGTACCGCGTTTCAGCAGTTGAATCCCATACTCTAATTTTCTGCTTCTCTGGTAAATCTAAACCAAAATCTCTAAGTACTAAACGCGGCTCGCTAACGATACGGGACCGATAGGGCGCTGACTTATACCAAACTGGCGGTAAACCCAAAACATCCCATGGATAACAGGAACACAAGGTACAAACCACAACATTATGCAACGCGTCACTATTCTCTATCGCAATTAAGTGCTGTCCAACTTCAGGGAAATCAGATTCATTATTAATCGCCTTAGTCGCATCCTCCAACAGTGCGCGTTTGAAATTCTGATCAATCCATGCGCGAGCCACAACACGAGCCCCAATATGAGGCCCCACTTTACTCTCGAAGTGCTCAATAATTTGATCGATCACATCGCGTCCGACCAACCCCTTAGCAAGCAGAATAGACTCAAGCGCTTTAACTCGCTTTTGAATATCCGTGAGTGTTGACGCCTCCTCATGAGAATGATCATGATGATCCGAATCAGACATAATTAACTTTCTTTCTTATATTTCTTGAATAAAACAACATCATAAACCGATCGAGCCAATATGTAACCCCAACGCTAGTAATCAGGTACTCGACTAGTTGGCATCGATTGAATCGGTCTAGCGCACGCAAGCGATCATCAATACCGAATCTCGCAAATCAACAGAATATATCGCAACGCGTAAAATTACCCCACAAGACACGTTTATTCGCCAAATCGGTAAAACTTAGTTTGAACCGGGCGGTCTACCCTACTTGTTTATCAATTTAGGATCCAATCATAGCAAGCGACAAATCACAATAAGTGCATTATGAATAAACGTCATGTTGTCATTATCGGATCGGGCATTTCTGGTCTATCTGCTTGCTGGCATTTAAAAAACTACGCGAGGGTAACTCTGCTCGAAAAAGAAAGTTACCTAGGCGGACACACACATACGCACACACTGAATATCGACGAAAAACCAATACAGCTAGATTCTGGTTTCATTGTATTCAATAATCGAACCTATCCAGGCCTTCGTGACTGGTTTGCGAGCCTAAAGATAGAAAGCTATCCAGCTGACATGTCATTTTCTGTATCACTGGGAGATGGAGAGTTTGAGTGGGCAGGGTCTAACTTGAGAACAATCTTTGCGCAGAGCAAGCGAATGTTTGACGTTAAATTCTTAAACATGCTCCGAGATATTATGCGTTTCAATCGAAATGCGCCTAGAGATATTGAGAGGAATAGCTCAGCGATTAGTGCTGGAATCACTCTTGGGGAATATCTCGATCAAAATAGGTATAACTCATATTTTCAAAACCGTTACTTACTTCCGATGGCTGGCGCCATTTGGTCATGTCCTACTTCAGAGATACGCAAGTTTCCACTTAAGTTTTTCGTCTTATTTTGCGAAAATCATGGCCTCCTATCCACTCTAAACCGTCCTCAGTGGTTTAGCGTTAAAGGGGGAAGCCATACTTACGTTGACGCAATGAGCTCGATGGCGAAAGACCACCCAATAACCTTCATAAAAGAAAGTCGCGCGCTATCAATTACAAAAACGCCTTTTGGACTCGAGATCGTGACCCAAGAGCGCGATCAAACGCAACAACGCATTTGTTGCGACGACGTGGTCCTAGCTTCCCACGCTGATGAATCCGCTCAAATCCTAAAAAGCATACCTAACGCCATAGCGCCAGAGCTGTCGCGCATAAAATTCCAAAACAACACTGCCGTCATTCACGAAGATGAGTCGCTGATGCCCGTAACAAGGGCGGCATGGTCATCTTGGAACTATTTATCGAATGCCTCAATCGATGAACATCCTCGTATTGCCGTTACTTATTTCATGAATAAACTCCAGTATTTGCCAACTAAAAAAAATTTATTCGTCACATTAAATCCAACCAAACAAATAAATCCTCTTCAGATTTTCAAATCTATTGAATACGCTCACCCTGTTATGGATCAAGACCGAGAAATTGCCGCAAAAAATATTCAAAATCTTCAAGGAGAAAATAATATTTGGGTCGCCGGGGCCTGGATGGGAAATGGCTTTCACGAAAGTGGCTTTCAGTCGGGAAGATGGGCAGCTCAAAAAATTATGGGAAAACTATAATTTATGAAAAATAGCCCTCAACTTGTTGAAGGATACGTGACACATGAACGAATCAGCCCACGCATTCACTCCCTAACGTCAAAAGCGTTTTACTTACGCGTGCCTATTCGATCAATTTTCTATACCTGCAAACAAGATAAACCAAAATGGGGGAACTGGGTTTTTGGTATTAACCGGAAGAGTCTAATTTCTCTCCGAGATGAAGATCACGGGTTCGGCGACAATATAAAAAACTGGTTAGCCGAGACTCTCAAGAAAAATAAATTAGAAAAAACCGTCGATGGCGAAATATGGCTGGTATGTTTTCCTAGAGTACTGGGTTACCAGTTTAAGCCCGTAAGCTTTTGGTATTGCGAAAACAAAAACAATGAACTTGTGGCGGTTTTCGCCGAAGTACATAATACTTTCGGGGAACGACATACGTACATTCTGAAGCCAAAAAGTGGCGAGACTTATTTTAAGATCGGGGATGTAATCTCTACACCTAAATCTTTTTATGTGTCGCCCTTCCTCTCAGTCACAGGTCATTATCAATTTCAATTTAATTATGACCAAAAAACGAAACGTGATTTCGCGAGAATTGACTACTTTTCAGATCGATTAATACTTAAAACGTATATGACAGGGATAGCTGCGCCATTAACAACTTTTTCTGCTTTAAAATCTTTGATTAAATTTCCTTTTATTAGTTTTAAAATTATTACTCAAATTCATTTGAACGCGTTCATTTTGTGGATCAAAAAAATACCATTGACGCTCTCAGAAAGAAACAAATGACAGCCGTTAAACACAACCTATGGGTAAGGCTTGTATTTAAACTCCTCGATCGAATAGAGGTGAGCTGCATTGAGCTGATAGGCCCGAACGGCTTTACCCGACGTTTCAGTAACTGTTTTGAGCCAACGAATATTAAACCAGCCATCTTGATCATAAAAGACTGGGGGATGTTTCGAAGCATTGTTCTTCGCGGAGATATCGCATTTGGAGAAACATATATGGAAGGCCAATGGGACACTCCAGACCTCAATCACTTGTTATGGGTTATTGGCCAAAATAGACATGTACTGGATACAGCCATTCGAGGAATAAAATTTACAAATCTTTTAAATCATCTCCGACACCTACTCAACAAAAATACGAGGCATCAAGCGCGACATAACATTGAGGCTCACTACGATCTTGGTAATGACTTTTATCAATTATGGCTGGATGAATCGATGACCTATTCCAGCGCAATACGGCATGATAAAGATAACCGGGTAGCAAAAACTCTCGAGGAAGCACAACGTTTTAAGGTCAACCGAGCCCTCTCTAAGCTAGGAAAGCTTGATGGGACATCGATAACACTAGAGATTGGTTGCGGTTGGGGCGAGCTATCCAAAATTCGGCTTGAAACGTTACCGGGGCAGCATGTTGGAATTACGCTGTCTCAAGAACAAAAAGATTGGACGAAAAAAACGCTCAAAGACGTAGGACTCAATAATAGAAACACTACGTTGCTGCAAGACTACCGGGATATAAGCGAGCAGTATGACGGAATTATTTCTATCGAAATGATTGAGGCAGTGGGAAAGGCTTACTGGGAGACGTTTTTCAAGACCGTCAAAAAATCATTAAAGCCGAATGGTCGCGCTGTGATTCAAGCGATCACTATTAATGAAACATTGGTTGGAAGCTATGAAACAGGTGTCGATTTTATTCAAAAATACATTTTCCCAGGGGGAATACTCATGAGTCAAAATCAGTTCACGGTGCTCGCTGCACAGCACAGATTCAATGTATGCGACACCTACAATTTTGGAAAAGATTACGCTTGGACGTTACATGAATGGTTTAAACGATTTCAAGAAAATTGGACGAAAATTGAAGCACTTGGATTTTCGGCACAATTTAAAAGAATGTGGGAGTTCTATCTTTGTTACTGCAGATCTGGATTTTTAAATGGCGACATTGACGTCGTACAGTACACCCTGTCTCATTCAACAATACAGTCTCAAAAATAAATTAAGCAAAACACAAACCAGACATTGAAACTTACCCGAACTCAATCTTTAAAGTACGGATTATCCGGTTTACTCATTTCATCAACGAGTCTCCCGTTATACATTCTGGTACCCAGCATCTATGCCAAAACGTACGGACTATCGCTCGCGACGATTGGTGTGACGTTGATGCTTATCAGATTACTAGATGCAATCACTGATCCACTAGTCGGGAAACTCATCGATAAGACTCTTAGTCGAAGTAAATATCACTTATGGGCAATACCGTCTGGAGTCATCATGACAGCTAGTTACGCCGCGCTAATCCACCCCCCTGAGTGGCTAAACAGCGACATTGAGATTCTTACTTACATGGGAGCTTTCACGCTCCTGGTTTCAATTGCCGCTGGGGCCTTGAACGTAGCGATTCAAGCATGGCCAATTCATTGGACCACGAGCACATTGGAACAATCCGAATTGGTAAGCCGCAGAGAACAATTGACTCTTCTAGGCGTTATTATTGCCTCTACATTGTCCACGGCAAACAACTCAATCATGTTTACAAGTTATTTATTCGCCGTAACTACCATCACAAGTCTAGCTATTCTCAGTCTTCCAGCCGTCAAAAACATCTCTAGTCATAGTGGCATGCTCGACTGGGGTAGTTTGCGCTCAATGAGCTTACTAATGTGTCCTTTGTTTTTCAGCGCCTTAGCCAACGCAACAGCAGCAACCTTATTCATGTTTTATGTGACAGACTACTTAGGGTTATCGCAGTCAGATGGTGGAAATCTTCTCGCCATTTATTTTGTATCCGCGCTTGTAGGGATATGGCTGTGGCAAAAAACCATGTCAAATAGCAATACTATCAAATCATACATGTTGATTCTTTTAATGACTATTATCGTGTTTACACCAGGGTTTTGGCTCAACGACACCAACGCGGTATTATTCACGTTTGTCTGCATTGGCACCGGTTTCTTAGTTGGTGCAGAGCTTTTGCTCTCCTCGATGTTATTGATAAAAAAAATAAAATTTATTAAGCAGGAGAAAAATTCTGGAATCATATTAGGCACTTGGGGTCTACTTATGAAATTAGGATTAGCACTTGCCGCAGGGATAGCGCTACCTCTTTTGAACTTTTGGGGCTATCAACCAGGACTAACCCCTAAACATGAGGAGTTGGCTATATTCTATTTGGCAAGTCCTATTATTTTAAAAATTATTTCCTTAATACTTTTAAGCATTCATAATCATCGACATGGCCATATTGACGCACCAAATCACCGCTAGTTTAGCCCTCGTCTCTTTCATTCTTTCACTCATTGGGTGCTCTCATGAGGAAACACTAAAACAGGATATAAATAATATGACGACATTCGATCTCGTTAATTTTTTTTCTGGAAGTACTCAAGGATCCGGGTTTGTCCAAGATAGATCAGGAGAAATCATCCGGACATTTGAGGTGGCTACGGTTGGAACCTTTAATAACGACTCAGGCACGCTACAGGAAACATTTACTTGGAATAACGGAGAAGTTGAGAATCGGACATGGACACTTAGTCGTAATGGAGAGACCGAGTGGTCAGGTCTTGCGCCTGATGTTGTGGGTACAGCCTCCGGCAAAATAACGAACGACAAACTAAGATGGTCCTACACCCTTACACTTAACGTCGGAGGCAAGAGGATTAATCTTAAATTTGATGACCAAATGTGGGTGTCTGAAACCGGCGTCCTGGTTAACCATGCTAAGTTTTCGAAGTTCGGCTTTCACCTGGGTGACGTAGTCGTTAGCTTCCGAAAATAATAACGAAGAAAAATGTTCAAATCAAATGCTCCCATTAAAGATTGGTCCATACGCCGCGTATGGGTTATCGGTGCATCGGAGGGAATTGGACTCGCCCTTGCCCATGCGCTTATTGCCCAAAAATCCGAAATCATCGTCTCCTCTAGAAGCAAAGAAAGGTTAAACGATGAGTTTTCAGGTATTGCCAAAATCTTACCCATGGATGTCACGAGTATTGACGATGTAGCGTCATCAATAGATACACTTATTGCTGAAAATATTTTACCAGATACCGTGTTTTGGTTACCGGCGCTTTATCACCCTGGAAACCTTATGAATTTAGAGCCAGAGGCCACATTAAAACGGCTACAGACTAATATATTTGGTGCATTTAACGTATTCCCAAGAATCATACGCCATTGGCACGCGAATCCTCTGGTGGGTAAAAAATATCATTGGACTTGGTTTTCTAGTTTGGCAGCATACAGGGGGCTACCAAACGCGTCTGATTATGGAGCCAGCCGTTCAGCTATTTCTCACCTAGCACAAAGCGCACACATCGAATTAAAATCTCTCAATATCGATGTTTCACTCATTTCCCCAGGTTTTGTGGACACAAGGCTCACACAAAAAAATGATTTTAAAATGCCCCTATTAATGACTCCATATCGAGCCGCACAACTGACGCTTAAGGGACTCAAAAGGGGACGATTCGAGACTCATTTTCCCAAAAGGATGAGTTTGATATTTAAATTGTTGAGCATTCTCCCTATCGGCTTATATCTCAAACTCATGAATATTTTTAAATAGTTCTATCTCGCTCAACAATTCAATAAAAACGGCATTCGTGTGACGATGCGAACGAATGAGGGCATAGACTAAGGCTTAAATCCCATGCCAAATCCTAAAAAATCGCTTTCCACAAAAAACAATGGAACAAATCCCATCTACGGAGAGACCAAACACCATATAGGTTAAAATGAGCGAGAATGCAAAATCAAAATTAAACAGAGTATGAGTATAAATAGGAAAAATGAGGTATTTGCGAATAAAGCACACGCTTTCATGGTCAAAAATGTCGTGTTGCGACTTCCAAATCAATCAATCGGACAGATATGGAAGTAAAACATAACGAGATGCTCTACCCTAAGCTCTACATTGATTTCGAACGTGCGCGATGGACGTTTGACGATATAAATTGGGATCAGTTTGACTCGTCATTACTCACAGATGAGCAGGCTCAAACAATTAAGATGAATGCCATCACAGAGTGGGCAGCGCTGCCGGCTACTGAAATGTTCTTAAGAGATAATAAGCACGATAGTGACTTTTCAGCGTTCATGTCCATTTGGTTCTACGAGGAACAAAAGCATAGCCTGATACTTATCGAATACCTTAGGCGGTTCAGGCCCGACCTAGTACCTACCGAAGAAGAGCTGCACCAAATTCGGTTTGAGTTCGATGAGGCTCCGCCACTTGAGACTCTAATGCTTCACTTTTGTGGTGAAATTAGACTCTATCATTGGTACCGACGAGCTGCTGAGTGGCATAGTGAACCCGTAATTAAAACGATTTACAACACGATAGCAAAAGATGAAGCGCGGCATGGTGGTGCGTACCTTCAATTTATGAAAAAAGAACTCAAAAATAATAAAGTTGCGGCACAAAAGGCCTTTACTAAAATTGGAGTTCTAATGGCTGCTGCGCGACGCACAAACCAAGCGCTACACCCGACGAATCTACACGTCAATGAGGCTTTGTTCCCTAACGATACGATACAAAGCAGAATGCCCGAACCCGGCTGGCTAGAACACTGGCTGGACAAGCAAATTCAATTTGATAAAAATTGCGAAGGCAAAGTATCTGGAAGAATTTTACATAATCTAAGCGTTCTTCTCAAACAGACATTTAATTCAGTTCAAGATCTTAATAAATTTCGTAAGTCTTTATCCTCGACTTCCACCTTCAGCTCGATTACCGCATAAAAACCCATTGGGAGATCAGGTAAACATGAATGAGCAAAAGTGGCGACATGATGGCGTACAAGTTATTACTAATGACAAACTTGATGGTAACGTCCCATCAACACCTGGTATGGACCGTAAAGCGGCAATCAATTTCGCACGAACAGGCGCACAAAAATTATGGGCTGGAACGGTAACGATCGAAGCGAATGCAAAAACCGGCGCACATCATCATGGCCACTTGGAAAGTGTCATTTACGTAGTGAGAGGTAAAGCACGCATGCGATGGGGTGAGTCACTTGAGTTTTGCGCAGAAGCTGGCCCTGGTGATTTCATTTATATTCCACCTTATGTCCCGCATCAAGAAATTAATGCTAGCAAAGACGAAGTGCTAGAGTGTGTCCTGTGTCGCAGTGACGGAGGAGCCATCGCAATTAATATCGACATCGAACCCTCTGAAGCTCCAGAAGAAGTGCTTTGGATAGATCCCACCCATCCAGAAGGTGGTGCTTGACTCTTTATAGAGGATTAATCACTTAAGATTTAAACCTGTTGATTGTACTGACGCTTTTTTTAATAAAACCACATATTCAGGTCGACGGCTTGGGTTACGGACAAGTAACCAGCATTAGTTTCTGCCTCTAGCGCAACAAACAGAGAAATAACAGTAGGATTTTGCATTCGAAGTTAGTACGAGTTATGTTGTGTAATGTTAAGTAAATTAACAATTTAATTGTCGAGATCGCACATTTGTAAATAGTAATATGGAGTTGTGTTTAGATGCGGTCTAGCACAAATCTAGCACAAGGCAAACACAAAAAAAAGAGACCAACTGGCGACCCCTCATCTTTGTTGGCTACTCGACCTGGGCTCAAACCAGAGACCTACAAATTAACAGTGCCTCTAGCTATTTTCTTTCTGTTTTTTAAACTCTTGAACCGTCATTACGGCGCCAAGAATAGTGAGCGCGGTACAAAAAACACCAATAATCAAAATTAGGTTATCACTCACTTTTTGCTTCCTTTTAGCGCTAAAACATTGAAGTAGATACCAATACCAAGTATCGCAGGGACCCAAGTTGCAGTGAATAAACCCTCTTCTTTATTTCCCGAGAACCACAGGTATGCCGAAACTGCAAAAGAAATTAGCACTGCAATTAAAATAAACATATCTGAAAGTTTTACCATTGACCCTCTCCTCTTAAAACTATTTTTAAGTTATTTTTCCCAAAAACCCCAAGCGGCTACCATTAACGAGCCTACTGCTAACCCTGCGTGTGACCGCAGCATTGTTTCTCCCGGAATTTCAAACACAAATGAAACATAATCCAAAATCCCTAATGGGAGCCAAACTATAAACAAAGCGGCACACAGCACTGCTAACCAGCCAATCCTCACTCTCACCTTCGATCGTTCCACTAAAACTCCTTATTCGCTTTACTGCCGAAATACTGACTTAACACGCACTAAATAGTTCAATTTAGGGGGCTCTAATACAGCCAGGCACCTCTCGAGAAGGCGGCGGCTAAACCAGGCCTATATTAAACCTGATGACGGAGGTGTTCACAAGTGGACTCCGCCTCAAAATCACCACTTTTAAGGCAATCGCGATCTACAATATCGGGCAATGGACATAGCCCATTCCAAGAGAGGCCTCTATCAAATGGCCAAAGCCGCCGGATGTAATGGAACCAACAATCTTCCCATCCCGAAGGATCAGTTTTTCGTAATATAACAGTGGCGCATTGGCAGCGTCGGCCAGGTAGGATTATGTTTAAATTGGAAATTTTGTTGAAAATTCACAGAATTAAAGGCCAGTCCTCAGACCTTGTGCATTCGATGTTGCCCTAATCGTGGGTGCAGCTTGCCTGAGATGTGCCACGCGAGAAGACAGACCCCTCCAGCCGCGGCAAAGATACCACTGATCGGGAATACGAGAAGAACGATCCAGGCTGCGCCAGGCGTCAGGATCCCTGAAACATCGCGGAAACTGGAATAAATCGCGGACATCTCGTTGCGCTCAGAGGGTTTCACCGCCATGAGAAACGGAAGGCCCCCGCAAATGTCGAGCAGGATAAGAAAGAAGCTGCCGGCAAAAAGGCAAGCGACTGTTAACCATGGTATTGCCCCCAGTGCGCCTGCGGCCATGAACAGAACAGCCGCAGCACAAAAGCCTGTGCGCACCGACGTCCGCACAGAACTCGCCTGCATCCATCTCAGTACGAATGGCGACAGAAACAAACTGGCATTGGTCAAAGACAGAAGGATGCCCCCAACCTTTTCTCCAAGGCCACTCTGTAACGCGAAGATTGGCAGATAGACGACAAAGGCCCACCATCCACATGAGCGGATGACGGCAAAGAGCCATCCCGCTACAAGTCTGGGCTGTGCAATAAACCGGCCCAGATAAGCCAGCGGGTTCAGGGCTGGACGGTGCGCGCGCGTAATCAGTTTGCCGTTACCCAACGACATGCACAGGAATGTCAAAAGCAGCAAAAGAGCCACGGCCGCCGAGACCAGAAAGGGTGCTGGTTTCCACCAGGTCCAGAGAACGACACCCAGCACTGGTCCAACTGTCCAGCCCAGGGCTGAATAGAACATGCGAAGCGTCTCGCATTTCCCCAATTCGATCCGCGCGATGTAGTCCAGCACGTACGCGTTGCAACATACGAACGCAACGACGGTCGCGATAGAATTCAAAACCAATGCCAAAACGAGCAATCCGGGCGTCCCAAACACCGCAAAGCCTGACCCCACAACGTAGGACAGAACGGCGGCAGAATAAATGAAATGCCGGGGGACGAACCTGTTAAGAAACGGCACGAGCAACCCGACCAGCAAAGATACGATTCCAATCCCGAAATAATATGAACTGACCAGGGCTGCGTCCTGCAACGCGTCGTACATCGCCACTGGAAAGACAGAGATAAGGACACCGCGCGTAACCGCTTCGAACCCTGCAAGCGTCGCAAACCCGCGCACAGAAGGCTTGGGGACGTGCCATTCGGGGATAAGGCGTTTAAGCATTAACATTAAAGAATTGAGTTTTCGCGGCTAACCCATTGTGTGGGTACGAAACCTAATCATGTACTCTAAAGCTAACATTCTATCGCCTTTTGCAAAAATTAAGATTATGTAAACCGAAGTCTTAGCCCCCCCCCAAGAAGGAGGCAGAGTGGTTAGAGTAACTGCCTGTTGAGGGGTAGCGTAAGAGTGCTAATCGTCTGGCATTTTGCTTGAGCTGTTGAGGTCAGGAGAGCAAGTATTAGTATTAGTATTAGTATTAGTATTAGTATTAGTATTAAATGAAATAGCAGATAGAGCTGTTTAGTTACATTTGATTGCCGCACATGTAGGTGACTTTTCCTTAAATGTGCAAAAAAACAACGTAACAGCTTTTTTTCAAAAATACCCGTATAATTCGCGCCCAGGCAGTTTTGATATCGTAGAGAGCCTCATTTGTAAACACCTCACTTAAAAAAAACAGCCTGATGTGTGACAAGTACCGGTAGTTGTTAAACTTAAGTTCTAGTATAAATTTAAATCAAAGGGAAATCATGAATAAATCGCTACTGATCGCTTTTTTGCTAGCTCTGTCTCTAGCTGCATGTGGACAAAAAGAAGAAGTTGCTGCACCTGTTGAAGAGCCTGCTACTATGGCACCAGCTGAGGAAGCACCAGCTGAGGAAGAACCAGCTGAGGAAGCACCAGCCAAAGATTAATCTTTGGGTTTGCGCATAAAAAAGCCGCCCTGAGGGCGGCTTTTTTTGTACATACTGCTTTTGCGTTGTTTAGGTAAGCGCCGCCGGAGCAATCTAAGAACCCAAAAGCTTGCGTCTAGATATTCTCGCCAGTTGATATTTAAGTTTTAGGACAGTTAATTTAACAACGAAATCAGGACCATCCACCGAGATCAATCGCCTGGCCGAGAATTTAGGCATTTTATTACCTTAAAAATGGCTAAAATAAGTCGATATGAACAAAATGCAAGAATACGAAAGATCAATACAAGGTGCATGGAGCCTTTTACCCGCACTACGCAGAAAATGGAATTTTTTTGGCCTTATGAGTCTCAGCCTTATTTTTGTTTACCCATTAGTTACGTCGATCTTCAAAGTGGAAACAAGCATATCGGCGTTGGTAATCATAACCATCCTAGCCATAGCAGGAAAATATTTTTTGGTGAGTTTCCTGCGATCATTCCCGAAGAGCAATAAGCTTCAGCATCAATATCACAAAATATGCTCAGCCTATCCGTAATTCTTATAACAAAAAATGAAGGGCGCAATCTAGAAGATTGTTTAGCCTCCCTGTCCGAAATTGCACAAGAGATAATTATCGTTGACTCAACTAGCGATGACCAAACGCTGGATATTGCAAAAAAATATGGGGCCATTATTTCTATCCCAAATGATTGGCCCGGGTTTGGCCCCCAAAAGAATCGTGCGCTAGCGCTAGCATCAAAGGACTGGGTTTTATCTTTGGATGCTGATGAGCGATTAACCAAGGAACTACGCAGTGAGATAAAAATAGTCTTATCAAGACCAGAGGCTCACTGCTATTCAATACCTAGATCATCTTGGTATTGTGGTCGCTTTATGAAGCATTCTGGATGGAGCCCAGATTATGTGGACCGACTATTCAAAAGAGGGACTGCCAGATTTTCTGACAACCTTGTGCACGAACGACTTATCCCAGAGGGCCGCGTCAAAAAACTAAAATCACCAATGCTGCACTATAGCTTTATGAATTTCTCACAAGTGCTGCAAAAAGTTGACCGATATTCTACTGATTCTGCTAACCAAGCTTTTACAAAAAATAAAAAGAGTAGCCTGTCAAAAGCGGTTCTTCATGGCTTTTGGACTTTTATTCGCATCTATTTTCTCAAGCTTGGCTTTTTAGACGGACCTCAGGGATTGGCCTTAGCAATCTCAAATGCAGAAGGCAGTTATTATCGCTATTTAAAGATTTGGCTAATGCAAGAAAAAAGTTCATCATGATCATTAGCCTAATTGTTGCAACCTACAATAGGCCAGATGCCTTAAACCTAGTGCTTCAATCACTAGAAAACCAAACAGACAAAAAATTTGAAGTTATTATTGCCGATGATGGCTCTGAAGATGATACGCGATGTTTAATTAATGAATTTAAATCAAATTCTTCTCTTTCCATAACTCATGCTTGGCATGAAGATTTGGGGTTTCGACTGGTGGCAGTAAGAAATCTAGCAACTAAACAGAGCGACGGTGACTATCTTATATTTTTAGATGGTGACTGTGCAGTGCAGCCGGATTTTATTGCAAGACACAGAGTACTTGCAGAGCCAAACCATATGGTCACAGGTGGTCGAATACTACTAGATGAAAAATTAACAAACCATCTTCTCAAGATCGGCAAATGGGATTTCGAGAGCTTTAAAAGAAATCTTTTGATTTATCGTCTTAGTGGACAAATTAATAAAATCTTGGCCTTCTATATTAAACTCGGCAACTTTTCATGGCGCAATTACCCAGACTTCGTATGGCGCCGCATCAAAGGATGCAATCTTGCCTGCTGGAAAAAAGACATCGTTGCCATCGGTGGTTTTGATGAAACCATAACTGGATGGGGTCATGAAGACGCAGATTTTGTGTTTCGATTGTTCGATAATGGTATCACTCGCAAGTCAGGTTCTTGGGCAACTGAAGTCTTGCATCTTTATCACCCTGTGAGCAACAAGGAAAATGCCGAGGAAAATGAAAAAAAAGTTCGAGCAAAAATATTGGCTAAATCCAAGAAAAATACTTTATGACCATTCTCATTACTAGTGGTGCTGGATATATAGGGAGTTATACTACAATTGTGCTTGCCAATGCTAGGCACAAAATCACTATACAGGTTAAAAATTTGATTAATTTAATAGGGGTATAGAAAACCAATATAACTACATCCTATTGATTTTATTGGATATAAATTAAAATAATGGCGGAAGCGGTGTCCTAACCTTGTTATGAACGGGTTTGGATCTCTTTGGCCTTCTTTAAATTGCATTATAGACAGTGAAAGCCTGTCAAATCGATCTATTCATTTAGTTTCATAAGTGGTGAATTCTCATTAGACGCCCAAATCCGTAGATTCAACTCCATCCCAGTCAAGCCCATTACAGGAATGGAGTTTGGTAACTGGTTTTGGTAACTAACGGAGATTCTCATGAGCACCAATTTAAATTTCAAATATGTAGAGAACCTAAAAAAACCAGGTCGGTACACCGATGCCCTGGTGCGGGGTTTACATCTTTGGGTTAATCCCAATCTTAATAAGTACTGGATATTTAGATACTCACATAACGGGAAGCAACAAAACCTCAGTCTAGGGCCCTACCCACTAGTTTCTATAGCAGAAGCAAGGATTCTCGCCCAGCAGACAAGAGACAAAATACGTTCGGGGATAAATCCTATTAAAGAGCGCCAAAATGCAAAGGATGCCGCTACAACAAAAGCGAAAAGTAAGATTTCATTTCGGGACTTCGCAATAGAATGCGTCAATATTAAACGGCTAGAGTGGAAAAGCGAAAAACATGCGGCACAGTGGCTTTATACCCTGACAGAGTTTGCATTCCCAGTTATCGGCGACAAGGCGCTTGATGAAATTGAGATGGAGAACATCTTGAAGATTCTTACGCCGATTTGGACAACCACTACCGAAACTGCGTCGCGACTTCGCGGGCGGCTTGAATGGATATTAGCAGCCGCTACGACAAAAAAACTTCGATCTGGGCCCAACCCTGCAACCTGGAAAAACTATCTACAAACCATCCTCCCTGCCCCCAAAAAAGTAAAAGGTGTTGTTCACCATAAGGCAATGCACTACAAGCAAATTCCAAGCTTTATAAGCCAGCTTAGGGCGTCAGATAATGTGGCGGCTCTAGCCCTAGAATTCACCATTCTGAATGGCGCCCGATCTGGGGAAGTATTTGGTGGACTTAAATCAGAAATCCAAGATGGGTTATGGGTTATTCCCGCATCCCGCATGAAGGCTAAAAAGGAACATCGAGTGCCGCTTTCCCAGAGATCTGTAGACTTACTAGCAATCGCCTCGGCAATCGGCCCTGGCAGCAAGTATCTTTTTTCTAGAAATGGAAAGCCCCTATCTAATATGGCCATGTCAATGGTACTAAGACGAATGAAATTAGATGTAACGACACATGGTTTTCGATCGTCATTTCGAGACTGGATTAGTGAACAAACATACTATTCGTCAGAAGTTGCGGAAATGTCGTTAGCTCATACCATAGCCAATAAGATTGAAGCAGCATACAGGCGTCAAGACCTGCTTGAAAAAAGGCGTGCATTACTCATAGACTGGGAGGCCTATTGCTCGAGCAACCCAAAAGGTAATGTCCATCAACTTAAAGCCGCGTAAAAATAGCCATGAAAAGTAAACACATCCCAGCAAACCGAGAAGCGGCGCAAAAGGCCGAGGAAATGGTGAAAGTCCAAATAGCGGCTCTCACAAAATCTACATCTACAAAAAAAAGGGCGTCACTCCAAGACAAACTCAATAAAGAAAGGCTTCAAGGCCTTCAATTCACCGACTCATTAATTGAAGATGCAATGGGAAATTTTGGCAGGCTATTAGAACCAAAACAACGTGCCAAAATTATTAAAAAGCGATCTTTAATCCTGAGTAAGCTTAATAAAAAGGAGCTCACCGAGAAATTAGCAGAGGCGGAACTCGATCTTCAGATTGAGCGCGGCTTCGCGGGAGTTGCCAATCGGGTAAACGATTATCTGTGGCACGAGATAGATGGTGACGAGTATAAAAAGATCAAAAGCAGTGAAAACAGGCAGCTTGGAAGACAGGCCATATTTGCTGAAGATGAAACGCGACTTCATGAATGCCTAAAGGAAGTGCGCAAAAGGAAAGGTGTCCCGCTTGTTTCGGAGGACTATGGCGTCTTTCGGCGCGAAGTATATTTGCGTTACCCCCAGAGCCGACTAAAGCAAGCCCCCAGGCTAACAGGCGAATACAAAGACCGCACATTCGAACAACAGGAGAAGGAAAGAGGCTACATGAGGGAAGACGCGGATGGGTGGAATGATGGCAGACTTAGAGGCTTCTTTGAAAAATACGCGAAAGTTAAGGCCATAAAAACTAATTTTTAGT
>JAQBTV010000013.1 GCA_027624715.1 Pseudomonadota bacterium | reverse complement strand
TCGGGTACGGCTTTAACACAAACCCTTGTACCTCAAATTTTTTATGTGCACGCGCCTTTTAAGGATCAGCGTAATTTACCTCTATTGGATACGGGACTGTCTGACTTTAGTTTAGCGCAAATTCATTCGGAGAATATCTTTTCTGGAGGTGACCGGATCAATGACGCCGACCAATTAACTGTGGGTTTGACCAGTCAATTTGTAGATACTGAAAGCGGTGTCGAGCGATTTCAGTTTGCGGCTGCGCAACGTTTACACCTTGATGAGGAATTGGTTTTACTTGACGACACTCACACCCCAAGAAATGGCAGCAGGTCCAATATTCTTTTAGCCGGTAGAGGGCGGATAAGTCAAGGGTGGAGTGCTGATATGTTGCTGCAATACAATGCAGTGCTTGATGTAATGATCAATTCGGATCATCGGCTTCAATATAAGCCGGAGGAAGGGAAAGTATTTAACTTCGGGTATCGGCGTGCACGCGATACACACGAGCAGTTTGATGTGTCAGGACAGTGGCCCATAAAAGGACGTTGGGGAGGCGCAGGCCGTTGGAATTACGCGAAGGATTCTGGGAAGCTCATTGAGGGAGTTGTGGGGTTAGAGTACAAAAAAGGTTGTTGGGCCTTTAGACTTGTTGCAAATCGGCTTTTAACAGGCCAAGATTTGGTCGGCAGCGATCTTTATGCGACGAGCTTTTTCGTTCAGTTGGAATTAAAAGGCATTACACGTGTTGGCAGCAATGCAGTTGGCGCCCTTCGGGATAGAATCGGCGGCTACTCAAGTCAATAAGTTATTTATTATGTTCCATTTTTTTAATTGAGATATTTTTATGAATTTCTTATTTAAGTTTTTTTTATTTTTTTTTATAAGTACTTCAGTTTTCGGAGAGGACACTATCCCTCTTGATAGAGTCGTTGCAATTGTAGGTGATGGAGTTATCACTGAGTTGGAGCTTAATAAGGAAATTACCTTAACTCGTCAGAGCTTAGTGAATTCTGGGGCTTCTGCTCCGGATTTGATATATCTCCGGCAGCAAGTGCTCGAGCGTATCATTACGCGCAAGGTTCTTACGAACCTGGCGGATCGAACTGGGATCCGAGTTTCTGATGATGAGGTTGGGCGAGCGCTTCAGCGGATCGCGCAACAAAACAATTCATCAGTGGAAGATTATATAAGGGCAATCGAGCAAAATGACTTGAGCGGTAAACGCCTAAGGGAGACCATTGTTGATGAGACAAAAATTTTAAAATTGCGACGCAGAGAAGTTGAGGCAAAGTTGATCGTTAACGATTCCGAGATCAAGTCTTATTTAGATCAAATGGAAACTGGCATATCGGAACAGAATGAGTCTTTGATTGCACATATTCTAATTGCGATCGCGGAGAATGCCACGCCAGAAGACCTCAGGAAAGCTCAGGATAATGTTGCGGAGGCTATTTCCAAAATTGATGAGGGTGTAGATTTTAGGCAAGTTGCTGCAGAACTGTCAGACGCTACAGATGCGTTGGAGGGTGGCGTCATGGGTTGGAGAGACCAATCGAATCTACCGGACTTATTTATTCAAGCTTTGAGTAAGATGAGAATTGGCCAAAGAAGTGACGTACTGCGCAGCTCCAACGGTTTTCATATCGTTTATCTTTTGGATAAAAGAGGCCGTGATGCACAAATAATCGTTCAACAAACTCTAGCACGCCACATTCTTTTCCGTGTTGATAGGATAGTGTCTGATGAGGACGCGCTGATTAAAGCGACCGAGGTTCGTAATAGGGTTGTGATCGGCGGTGAGGATTTTGAGACGCTTGCTAAGTTAACGTCTGATGATCCGAGTGGGTCAAATGGTGGTGTTCTCAACTGGTTAATGCCAGGTGAGACCGTTCCTGAGTTTGAGCAAGCATTAGCACGACTTGCTATCGGCGAAGTTAGTGAGCTAGTGAGAACTCAATTTGGTTATCACTTAATCGAGGTGCTCGATCGACGGGATTCTGATGTCTCTGAGGCCCGACAAATAGAAGTAGCACGGCAGGCGCTCATGCAAAAAAAACTTGCGTTTCGGTTTGAAGAGTGGATTCGCGAGGTCCGAGATACCACTTTCATTAAATACGTTAACTGATCCGTTGGATGGCATCTCAAGTTGCGAAAAAAAGATTTAGTCAAAACTTTTTACGCGATGGTCGCGTTGTCGCAGACATTGTGGAAGCAGGTAATTTTTCTGCTGCAGATGTCGTTATTGAAATTGGTCCAGGGTACGGTGCGCTCACAAATGAGGTATTAAAAAAAATTCCCAGATTGACCGCAATTGAAGTGGATCGGGATGCAGTTCAATATTTGCAATCAAAATTCTCAGACGATCGTTTGAAAGTTCTAGAGGCCGATTGCCTCGATATTGATTTGGCAGATTTGGGCTCTTCGTTAAGACTTTTAGGAAATTTGCCTTACCATATTTCGACGCCCATTCTATTTCATATAGATGCCGGCATGAACAGCATCAAAGATGCAATGTTTATGTTGCAACGAGAGGTAGTTGACCGACTGGTTGCTAGTCCGGGGTCATCTAGCTATGGAAAGTTAAGCATTATGATGCAGCTTGGTTGGGAGATCGAGAAGTTATTTGATGTTTCACCCGAAGCATTTGATCCTAAGCCTAAAGTTTGGTCTTCAATTTTGTATCTAAGGCCAAGGATCAATGCTTATGATGTGGATCGATTGACCTTTCGGCGCATTGTGTTCGGGGCATTTTCTAAAAGGCGCAAAACACTGCGCAATGCTCTGAGGGGAATTGTTTCAGAGAAGCAATTAGAATGTGCTGCTATTGATCCAGATCAAAGGCCTGAAACTTTATCGGTGGATGATTATGTCCGTTTATCCAATATTATTTCGCAGACCTAACCGCATTACTCTCGCTCAATCAATTCAATTTTGTAGCCATCCGGATCTTCTATAAACGCAATCACAGTGGCCCCGTGTTTCATTGGTCCAGCCTCGCGCGTTACTCGACCACCCCGCGCCTTCACTTTGTCACAAGCTTCGTAGGCATTGGGCACGCCTAGCGCAACATGACCATATGCATTTCCCAAATCATAAGACGTGGTATCCCAATTGTGCGTGAGTTCTAGAACTGCAGTCTCCGATTCGGGGCCGTAACCAACGAATGCATTTGTGAATCGTCCGCCCGGATAATCCACTCGGCGAATCAAATTCATTCCAAGCACCTCAGTGTAAAACTGTATGGAACGATCCAGATCGCCAACCCTAATCATGGTGTGGAGCATTCTCATGAAGTGCGTCCTTTAAATTTCAACCAGTTCAAAGTCTTCTTTTCGTGCATCGCACTCTGGGCAAACCCAGTTTACGGGAATATCTTCCCAGCGGGTCCCTGGCGCGAGACCTTCATCAGGGCAGCCGGCTTCTTCATCGTAAATAAAGCCACAGATTAAGCACATGTAGGTCTTAAAAGCGTTGTTATTTTCTTGACTCATTAGATATTTTGTGAAAACTAAGGTTAAAAATTGGTTCACTTCAAGTAGCATTCTAAATCAAACATAAGCAGAGCATAAATTTATGACTAGACGTAAGCCTGTGGTGTTGTTTTTCTCAGGATCTGATCCAACGAGTGGGGCAGGACTGCAGGCGGATGTACTTACTGTGGCTCAGCTTGATTGTCATCCTCTTACCGTTATCACCTCCATTACAATTCAGAATACGCGAGACGTATTGGCAGTCTTTCCAGTTGGTTCTGATTTGATTCGGGACCAGGTTCGCACTTTGTTGCTCGATATCGAGGTGGATGCTTTCAAGATTGGGATGATTCCAAATGCCGACGTGCTACAAGAAATTATTGCGGCATTGAAACAATTCCCGGACAAGCCAATAATCTTCGATCCAGTATTGAGTGCGGGGGGAGGGTATCAATTTGTTTCGAGTCATTTGGCTCAGCAAGTAATCAAGGAGTTATTGCCACGCTCGTTGATTGTCACCCCGAACACTAAAGAGCTCGAGGTGTTGGTGGGCGCTGTGGACGCAAGCTTAGAACAGGCATCAAATGACGAGCGCGCTTTGCGACTGGTCAAGGCTGGTGCAAAGTTTGTGCTGGTAACGGGCGCTCATGCGGATAGTAGAGACGTCGAAAATAGGTTGTATGATGAATCGGGATTCGTTGACTCATGGACTTGGCCCCGACTTGCCGGAGAGTATCATGGATCTGGATGTACTTTGGCATCCGCGATTTCAGGATACCTCGCTAACGGCTCAAGCGTCATTGATGCGGTTTTTAAGGCGCAGCAGTTCACCTGGAATAGTCTGGAGAGCGGTTATCGGATCGGGGGCGGCCAACTGATTCCAAATCGTAACAAAGGCAAATGATGAAGAACGAAGTCATGGATATATTTAAGTCAGGAATCTACGCGATTACGCCTGATATCGATGATTTAGGCCGATTAACTTCTTTAGTAGAGCAAGCGCTGAGTGGAGGTATTCGGCTGTTTCAATATCGGAATAAGGTCAGCACGCGGGATCAGCGGCGTCTTGTTGCGCAGAGGCTAAACGATATTATTGAATCATCGGGCGGCTCTCTGATCATTAATGATGATCCTCATTTAGCAAACGAGGTTAGCGCTCGAGGTGTGCATATTGGCAGGGAAGATGCGGCTCTTGAGGTCGCGAGAGGTATTCTTGGCCCTAAAAAGATAATCGGAGTGTCGTGTTACGATAATTTGGAGATAGCACTTGAGATGCAAGAAAGAGGTGCTGATTATCTCGCTTTTGGGGCGTTTTTTCCTTCATTGTCGAAGTCATCAGCGACGCCTGTTTCGCTTGATATTCTTGGGTTGGTCAGGACGTATGGAATTAAAATACCCGTTGTTGCTATCGGTGGAGTCAACCTCAATAACGCTGAAGAGTTATTGATAGAAGGGACCTCCGCCTTGGCTGTTATTAATGGTTTATTCGGAGCAGATGATGTGGAGTCTCGAGCGCGAGAATGGATAAGCTTTATCAATATAAAACGGATTCAAATTAGGTCAAAAGGGTAGTTTATGTCGTCGAGTAACTTGGTGTCATTTGAGCGTGCGAAAGAAGTAATCCCAGGGGGAGTAAATTCTCCGGTTCGAGCATTTGGGTCTGTTGGGGGTACGCCTAAAACGATTGTAAAAGGTGAAGGCAGTAGGATATTTGATGCTGAGGGGAACGTGTATATTGACTATGTTGGATCGTGGGGTCCGATGATCGCCGGGCACGCGCATCCTTCGATTGTGCGTGCGGTAAAAGAGGCGGCAGAAAAAGGACTTAGTTTTGGTGCTCCAACATTGGGAGAAGTAACCCTAGCGGAGCGCCTTATCGAGGCGCTTCCTTCAATGGAGCAAGTGCGGTTGGTAAGCTCTGGTACAGAAGCGACGATGAGCGCGGTAAGACTGGCTCGCGGCTACACCGAAAAACCTAAGATCATAAAGTTTGAGGGGTGTTACCACGGTCATTCAGATTCGTTGCTGGTTAAAGCAGGTTCCGGAGCTTTGACGTTTGGTCAGCCGAGTTCGGCCGGGGTTCCGCCAGAGTTGGTATCGCAAACAGTTGTTCTCGATTACAACAAGACGAGTACGCTTGAGGAAACATTTAATCGGGTAGGTCATGAGGTTGCTGCAGTGATTATTGAACCAATCGCAGGCAATATGAACCTTGTGGTGGGGGACGTACGGTTTTTAGAGCGAATTCGTGAGCTATGTACCCAATATGGAGCTTTGTTGATTTTTGATGAGGTCATGACTGGCTTCAGAGTGGGTCCAAAAGGGGCTCAGGGACTATATGGAATCAACCCCGACATCACTACTCTGGGCAAGGTGATCGGCGGTGGCTTGCCGATGGGAGCCTTTGGTGGTCGGAGAGAGGTGATGCAAATGTTAGCGCCAACTGGACCGGTATATCAGGCTGGCACATTATCGGGTAATCCCGTTTCGGTAGCCGCGGGATTGGCAACGTTAGACTTAATAAGCCAAGAGGGGTTTTTTGAATCGCTTGAAGCAAAGACGCGTCAGTTAGTCCTTGGAATAGCGGAGCGCGCGAGGTCAGCCGCCATTCCATTTTGTGCTGCTCATGTTGGTGGTATGTTTGGTATGTATTTTACTGATCAAGTGCCACAGACCTTTGACGCCGTGATGGGTTGTGATCGAGAACGATTTAATCGTTTTTTTCATGCCATGCTGGATCGGGGTGTTAACTTAGCGCCATCAGCATTTGAAGCTGGGTTTGTGTCTTCTGCGCATACCGATCAAGATATCCAAACAACGCTTGATATCGCCGAGGAAGCCTTTAAAGTGTGCTGATGACAAATGGCGAGTTTAAACTTGCTTTTTTTGAAGCATATCGAGTGAAGCCATCTCAGCCTTGTCGAATAGTAGCGAAGAAAAGGGTAAAAAAGGCACATTGGTGCTAACAAATACCTAGTTAGAGCTATTCTTTTTGGTGATCCTATCGCCATTAAGCTATGATGCGCGCCTAAATTTTATCTGTGACGGTGTTTATGTCTTTAGTTGTTCAAAATGCTCAGTACTGGAAGTCTTTCGAGAAATATCATCAAATTCCTGATGATGATTGTGGCGAGGTGGTTTTTGCTGGTCGCTCGAATGCTGGTAAGTCAAGTGCGATTAACGTAATCACGAATCAAAAAAAACTGGCTCATACGAGTAAGTTGCCGGGCCGAACGCGACTGCTGAATTTCTTTAAGGTAACCGAGGATCGATTTATTGTTGATTTGCCGGGATATGGGTATGCAAGAGTCTCGGAGGACATGAGGAATGCTTGGGCACGGGAGCTCACCACTTATCTTTCGAAAAGGCACCAGATTCGAGGGTTGTTTGCAGTGATGGACATTCGCCATGCGCCAACATTGCTTGATGAGCAGCTGGTCGAGTGGTTTTCTATGACGGGCAAGCCGATTCACGTATTGCTGACCAAATCTGACAAGCTTATTCGGGCTGAGGTCCAGAAAAAGTTACGAGAGGTATCCGATATACTTGTCGGTCAATATGCGCAAGTTACTGTCCAAGTTTTTTCAAGCCTGAGTAAAGCCGGTTTGGATGAAGCTAGAGCGAAACTGATTCAGTGGTTAAGTTAGGCTTGTGCGCTGATTCTAATTTTATTGCACTTTTTGGAGGTTAAAGGTGAGTGTAAACGTGTTAGGTCGCTTTCCTCATCGTCGAATGAGACGAAATAGAAGGGATGATTTTTCGCGAAGGCTTATTCGTGAGAATCGTTTAACTGTTGATGATCTTATTTATCCCGCATTTGTATTTGATGGCGAAAATAAAACGCAGACGATTCAGTCTATGCCGGGAGTCTTGCGTTATACCCCGGATCTGCTATTAAACGTTGCGGAGCAATGTGTTTCTATGGGCATACCTGCAATTGCACTGTTTCCCGTGATTGATCAGGAGCTTAAAACGCCACTAGCCGAGGAGGCTTATTCTGATCAAGGATTGATACCTAGAGTGGTCACCTTGCTTAAGCGTAATTTCCCGGAATTGGGCGTGATTACTGATGTGGCGCTTGATCCATACACGAGCCATGGCCAAGATGGTTTGGTCAATGAGGCGGGTTACGTGCTTAATGATGAAACTGTTGAGGTTCTGATCCAGCAAGCGCTAAGTCATGCCGCTGCCGGGGTTGATGTTTTAGCGCCCTCAGACATGATGGATGGCCGCATCGGTGCTATTCGGCAGGCACTTGATGAAAATGGATTTGATCGAGTACGCATATTAGCTTATGCGGCGAAATTTGCTTCGAGTTTTTATGGGCCATTTAGGGACGCGGTCGGCTCATCGAACAATTTAGGTAAAAGTAATAAGGAAACATATCAAATAGACCCTGCTAATTCCGATGAGGCCCTCTGGGAGGTTGGTCTGGATCTTCAGGAAGGTGCCGATATGGTAATGGTTAAACCTGGTTTGCCGTACTTAGACGTTATCACTCGAGTCAAACAACAATTTAGTGTCCCTACCTTTGCGTATCAAGTGAGTGGTGAGTACGCCATGCTTAAGGCGGCTTTTGCTAATGGATGGCTGGACGAGACGTCCTGCATGATGGAGGCCTTGTTGTCATTCAAACGGGCGGGTGCGGATGGCGTATTAACTTATTTTGCACTGGACGCGGCAAAGGTTCTTTTGGGTACCAAGTAGTTCGTTTCGATATTAAGCTCTAGAAGAAGATTACCGAATCCTCACTCGGAGCATTCTCATCGTAAAAATATTCCAGCACCCCATCTTTGTCAGTGGGTAATCCTGTAGTCGGATTAATCAGTACCGATCGAATGCCTCCAGGTGGAGTAGGAGGCTCCTCTTGTGGAATTCTTTTGAGCGCCACTTTCATGTAATCAATCCAGATCGGCAATGCAACTTTTGAGCCAGTCTCATTATAGCCAAGTGATTCAGGTTGGTCCTTTCCGACCCAAGTAATGGCAACGATACGACGTTGAAAACCCGCGAACCAAGCATCGATGTTGTCATTTGTAGTACCAGTTTTCCCTGCTAAATCTTTTCGCCCCAAGTATTGTGCGCGCATGCCTGTCCCATTCTGAATAACACCCTGCAAAAGAGAATTCATCGTAAAGACATTCCGTGCATCGATCATTGGATCTGATGTTGTTTTTGTTTGTCTTGATTTTGGTTTGAATAATAGATTGCCTTCGATGTCCTCGATGCGCGTAATAAAGTGAGGTTCCACTAAATAACCACCATTGGCAAAAACGGCATAACCTCGAGCCATTTCAAGTGGGGTGGTTGAGCCGGCCCCTAATGCCATAGTCAAGTTGGGCGGATGGTGTTTCGGGTTGAATCCGAATCGACTTAAAAAGTTACGAGCGTAGTTTGGCGTTATGGCCTGCAGTATACGAATGGCTACTAAGTTCTTAGATTTGGCTAACGCGTCACGAAGGCTAATTGGGCCAGCGAATTCTTCATCGACATTTTGTGGGGCCCAACCATCAATTTGAAGGGGAGCATCGTCAATTATAGTGCCTGGAGTGAATCCTCGTTCTAAGGCCGCGGAATAAATAAAAGGCTTAAAGCTAGACCCTGGCTGTCTCCTGGCTTGTGTTACATGATTAAACTCATTTCGATAGAAGTTGTATCCACCTACTAGAGCATAAATCGCCCCAGTGTCGGAATCAATTGAAACAACCGCACCTTCGGCAAGGGGTAGTTGGCTCAGAAGCCAGAACCCATTATTATTTTTACGTATATAAATCAGATCACCCTTTTTTAATGGCGAAACTGACTCAGATCCGACTAAGAGGTCCAATGAGCCGAATTGTGTTCCTTTATCACTTAAGGTGACGAAACCAACATCTTTCGTATACGCTTTAATCGTAGATGACGTGATATCAACGACAACTGCAGGATTTAGGTCTTCAAACCTTTCGAGGTCATCTAGGACCTCTTCAAGCGTGTCATCATTTACTCTTGCTCGGATATCAATTGTTGCTATTGGCCCACGATACCCTTCTCTTTGGTCGTGCGCCTCTAATCCATTTTTCAATGCTCGAAAGCCGGCTTCTTGATGTTCGACTGAAAGTGTGGTGTGTACGTTTAATCCCCGCGTGTAGGCTTCTTTGCCGTATTGTTCAGTTAATGCCTGTCGAACCATTTCAACGAAAAATTCAGAGTGTCTGCTGGGGTTTACACGTACAGAAGAGAGCTCAAGTCTTGCAACTTTCGCTTCTTCAAGCTCTCGATCTGAAACGAAACCTAAGCTAGACATGCGCTTGAGTACATATGCTTGTCTTTGTTTGGCGCGTTTGAGGTTTACCAAGGGGTTATATTTTGAGGGTGCTTTAGGCAGCCCTGCTAGCATAGATATTTCTGCCAATGAAGCTTGTGACAGGGGTTTCCCGAAGTAAACTTTAGAAGCAGCGGCAAATCCGAAGGCCCGTCGTCCTAGGTAAATTTGGTTGATATAGAGTTCAAGGATTTGGTTCTTTGTAAGATTGCGCTCAATTTTTATAGCTAACAGGGCCTCGTTGAATTTTCGAGCGAATGTTTTCTCTGACGAAAGAAAGAAATTGCGTGCTACCTGCATGGTGATCGTGCTAGCACCTTGTCGCGCGCCGCCTGCCGAGAGATTCGCTAACGCAGCTCTGCCAATTCCCAAGAAGTCAATGCCATGATGCTCCCAAAAGTGTTCATCTTCCGATGCAATGATGGCGTCTTTTAGGGACTGAGGGACTGAGTCGATACCAATAAACTCGCGAAGCTCTTCTCCGAATTCGCCGATCAAGATTCCCTCTCGACTATAAATTCGTAGCGGTAGTTTGGGTTGGTAATCGGTCAGCTTATTTACAGGAGGTAACTGAGGGTAGGTGGTGACGAAAGCAAAGGTCGTAACAAGAATGCCTACAACCCCAAGGCCGAGGCAAACTAGTAAAAGTTTAGAGAGTACGGTACTGAAGCGCATTAAAGTTCGTTTGGTTTGGTCTAGTTACTGCTGATTATAGTATGCGGGGGTTCTGAGATAGAACTATATAGCGTTATTTATTTAATGCGGTCAGCAAAAAAACCTACAAGAGTTAGTACAGTGTATGACTTAGCGGTTAGAATTTAACAATGGGAAAAATTAATGATCATGCCCAGCCAACAGAAGTGCCATTGAGTTCGTTTAAAGGCAATATTTACCTTGTAGGCATGATGGGCGCTGGAAAAACATCCGTAGGACGGCTGCTTGCAAAGCGTGCCCGAAAAAGTTTTTTTGATTCGGACCAGGTGATAGAAGAACGAACAGGAGTGTCCATTGCCCGGATTTTTCATCATGAGGGTGAGGAGGGCTTTCGGGCGCGGGAGCAAGCCGTGATAGCAGACCTTACGGCTTTGGATAATATCGTATTGGCTACGGGTGGTGGTGCCATTCTTTCAGACGATAATCGAAAGTCACTGGGCTCGACTGGATTCGTTGTTTACCTGAAGGCCCAGGTTGAGGATTTATGGAAGAGAACGCAAGCAGATAAAAATCGACCGCTCTTGGATACAGAGAATCCTTTGGAAAGACTTAAAGATTTTTTCCAAGTCAGAGATCCGATTTATACTGCCTTAGCGGATTTGGTGGTTGAAACTGGTGATCCAAACCTTCAGACATTTTTAAATAGACTGGAGCTCGAACTCATCAACGCTCGGGCGCAATGAGCTGGGTTGGTAATTAAGGTTATGAAAAATAGGCAGATCAATGTAGGGCTCGGAAGCCGAGCGTACCCGATTTTTGTTGGACGAGATTCTTTTCGAAATAAAGACTTGATGAACGCTTGCGGATTTCGCAGTCGACGTTATGTTGTGATAACGAACGATGTGGTGGGGCCTCTTTACTTTGAGCGTGTCGCCCAATTTTTTTCTAGTGGGGGTGCTGCAGTTGAGCGGATTATAATTCCAGACGGAGAAAGATTTAAGACGCAAGAGACGCTTACCTCGATCTATGATCAGTTGATAGAGAAACGGGTCGATCGGTCGACCACGATTGTCGCTCTAGGCGGTGGTGTTGTGGGAGATGTGGCTGGGTTTGCCGCTGCGACGTATCATCGGGGAGTGCCTTTGGTGCAAATTCCCACGACATTATTGGCGCAGGTTGATTCTTCCGTAGGTGGTAAGACCGCAATTAATCATCCAGCCGGAAAAAACTTGATTGGTTCTTTTTATCAGCCTCAAGCTGTCTTAATTGATTTAGAGATGCTGAATAGTTTGCCTGAGCGAGAATTCCAGGCGGGCTTAGCCGAAGTGGTTAAGTATGGGGCGATTATGGATGAAGCCTTTTTTGTTTGGCTCGAAGAAAATGTGACGCTACTTATGAAGCGAGACTTCGATACGTTGGGTTATGCGGTAGAGAGGTGTTGTGCGAGTAAGGCGAAGATTGTTGAGGATGACGAGACCGAGTCAGGATCAAGAGCATTATTGAATTTTGGCCATACTTTTGGTCATGCGATTGAGGCTGGCCTCGGTTATGGTACATGGCTGCATGGGGAAGCTGTTGCAGTCGGTATGTTACTTGCGTCGCGATTGTCGGTGTTAATGGGATCTTTGGCGCAGTCGGATTTGGATCGTATACGGCAGTTGTTAAGCGGCATTGGACTGCCGATCGATGCGCCAGATCTAAGTCGAGATCGTTACTTAGAATTGATGGGGTATGACAAGAAGGTGTTCGACGGCAAATTACGTTTGATTTTATTGAAAAGTTTGGGCGAGGCTTACGTTACTGGAGACTTCCCCAAGGAGCTGCTTGTTGAAGTGCTCGATGGGGTGGGGCGCTAAGCATGTCGGCTGAAGTATTTGCCAGCTATGCGGTACCCATGGATGTCACTTCGGGCCGCCAATTTGATGAAGAGAAAGCCTTCGGCCGCACTGAATTTCAACGAGACCGAGATCGAATTATTCATTCCACGGCCTTTCGCAGGCTTGAGTACAAGACCCAGGTGTTTGTGAATCATGAGGGAGATCATTTTAGAACCCGACTGACACATAGTTTAGAGGTCGCCCAGATCGCACGATCCATTGCAAATAATCTGAGATTAAATGTTGACCTCGTCGAGGCAATTGCGTTAGCTCATGATTTGGGCCATACGCCATTCGGCCACAGCGGTCAGGACGCACTAAATGAAAGTATGAGTGCATATGGTGGGTTTGAGCATAATCTTCAGTCTTTAAGGGTCGTGGATCGCTTAGAACACAGGTACGCTCAGTTTGATGGTTTAAATCTGTGTTTTGAGACGAGAGAAGGGATTTTGAAGCATTGTTCATTAAAAAATGCCAAAGATCTTGGAGAGATTGGAATGCGGTTTATGGAGAAGCGTCGCCCCTCATTGGAGGCTCAGTTGGCAAATATGGCGGATGGCCTTGCTTACAACAATCACGACATTGACGATGGGTTACGATCCGGTTTGCTTGACCTCCAGCATATGAGTGGGCTTCCGGTTTTTGGGGAACATTTGCATGCTGTTGCGCGGGAGTACTCGAGTATCGATGTTGAGCGCAAGGCGAGCGAGGCTATTCGACGCACGGTGAACAGTTTTGTTATTGATCTCACGCAAGAGAGCGCGCGTCTAATTCAAGAAGCTAATCCGCCTTCTTTGGAAGGGGTTCGTTCGTTACCTGCTCTGATTTGCTTCAGTGAGGGAATGGAGCTCAAGCATCGAGAGGTGCAGCAGTATTTGCATCAGCATATGTATCGTCACTACAAAGTTCAACGAATGGCTGATAAAGCTAAGCGGGTGGTTCAGGGTTTATTTAAGGCTTTTAACGAGGATGTAGGGCTTCTGCCACCCAGCTATCAAATTCGGGCCAAAACCGATGCTCCGAGAGCTATTGCTGACTACATTGCTGGTATGACGGATCGATATGCGATGAAGGAATATCGACAGTTGTTCCACGTGGATCCCTTCTAATCTAAAATTACCTTATATTGATCAAATACCTCGTATCACGGTACCATTGGCTGTTTTATCCAAATCCGGTGCTAAGCCGGATTTGGTGTCTTTGGGGATATTTTTTGAAACGCTCAAAGTTTTAATGGAATAACAAAGATTCAGAGAGGCAAGATTGTGTCTAAGTTTGTAAAACCTGTTGCTCAAGGGCTTTATCACCCGGCCAACGAGCATGATGCGTGTGGGGTTGGCTTTGTAGTCCACATCAAAGGCGTTAGAAGTCACAGTATTGTACAAAAAGCGTTGGAGGTTTTAGATAACCTGACCCATCGTGGTGCAACCGGTTTTGATCCGTTGTTAGGTGATGGGGCGGGTATCTTGGTGCAAATTCCAGATGACTTTTTTCGTAGCTGTGTAGATTTGGGATTCGAATTGCCCCCCCTCGGGGCCTACGGCGTGGGTATGGTGTTTTTGCCTCAGGATACGGCACTTCGATCAAAGATACAGCGCCTCCTAGAAGAGTTCATGCAGGTTGAGGGTCAGGATGTTCTTGGGTGGCGAGATGTTCCCGTTGATAATTCGGGAATCAGTCAAACTGCGCGAGATGTGGAGCCAGTCGTTCGTCAAATTTTTGTTGGCCGCAGCGGTAAATGCAGCAGTGTTCAGGACTTTGAGCGCAAGCTTTATGTGATTCGTAAGCAAGTTGAACATGGGGTTTCAACGTCGTTTGAAGTCGGGGCGGGTGGTTTCTATTTCCCATCAATGTCTGCTCGAACAATCGTTTACAAAGGGATGTTGCTTGCGAGCCAAGTGGGCGATTTTTATTTAGATCTTTTAAACCCGACATTCACATCCGCTTTAGCTCTAGTACATCAACGTTTCTCCACGAACACGTTCCCAAGCTGGGAGCTTGCGCATCCGTTCAGGATGATTGGACACAATGGTGAGTTCAATACGTTGCGTGGAAATGTCAATTGGATGAAAGCGCGACAGCAAGCCTTAACCTCGCCAGTCATGGGAGAGGATCTTGCCAAATTGTGGCCTTTGATTGATGAAGGGCAGTCTGATTCGGCTAGTTTTGATAATGCGCTGGAGTTACTCGTTATGGGTGGGTATACCACTGCACAGGCCATGATGTTATTGATCCCGGAAGCGTGGTCTGGCAACGCGCTTATGAGTCGGGGACGCAAAGATTTTTTTGAGTACTATGCGCCTGTCATGGAGCCTTGGGATGGTCCTGCGGCGGTAGCTTTTACAGATGGCGTTCAGATAGGGGCCACGTTGGACCGCAATGGCTTTAGACCCGCACGTTATGTAGTCACTAAAGATAACTTAGTTATCTTGGCGTCTGAGGTTGGGGTGTTGCCGATTGACGAAGAAAACATCGCTCACAAGTGGCGCTTAGAGCCTGGAAAGATGTTATTGATCGATACAGATCAAGGTCGAATTGTTGACGACGAGGAAATTAAAGAAACTTTGATCGCGAAGCGAGACTATGGGGCGCTTTTGCGTGATTCGGTAGTGCGTCTCTCAGACCTGCATGCTGCTAAAGTACAAAAGGTGTCCAGAGATGCTCAGGGACTGTTAGATCTTCAGCAGTCTTTTGGTTTTACCCAAGAAGATATTAAGTTTGTTCTGATGCCAATGGCAGAGTCAGGTCAGGAAGGAACAGCTTCAATGGGGAATGACTCTCCGCTTGCCGTTCTATCTGACAAAAATAAATCCCTCTACAGCTATTTCAAGCAGTTGTTTGCGCAAGTTACAAACCCGCCGGTCGATCCGATTCGCGAAGAGTTGGTGATGTCGTTAATTTCCTATATTGGCCCTAAGCCAAATTTATTGGGAGTCGATTATTCGAAAGGTACAAAACGCCTTGAGGTCTCGCAACCGATCTTAGGCTTTGAGGATTACGAGGCGCTCCTTAACATTAGGCAGCTCACCGATGGGGCATTCGATAGCGAGATTATTGATACGACGTTTGCTCGGGACGATGGCCCAGATGGTATGGGACGCGCATTAAATGCGATTTGCGAGCAAGCGGAACGCGCAGTTCACAAGGGTAAGACGATATTGATTTTGAATGATAGTGCTGTGGGCTCGGCAAGAGTGGCGATCCCAGCTTTGTTGGCAACGAGTGGTGTCCACAATCATTTGGTGCGAAGCGGTTTGAGAACGAAGACCGGTCTTGTTGTTAGCACGGGTTCGGCCCGTGAGGTGCACCATTTTGCCCTGCTCGCCGGCTACGGCGCGGAAGCGATCCACCCGTGGTTGACGATGGAAACACTTGCGACTATATCGGGTGATCTTAATCAGGAGTCTTTCACGAATCAAAAAAACTTTATTAAGGCGATTGGCAAGGGCTTACATAAGGTTATGTCAAAAATGGGTATCTCGACCTACCATTCTTACTGCGGCGCGCAAATTTTTGAGGCCATTGGCTTAAGCACTCATTTTGTTGAGCAGTTTTTTACAGGAACGTCGAGTAATGTTGAAGGCATTGGTTTGCAAGAGGTTGCTGAGGAAGCTATTAGGGAGCACGTTCGGGCATTCAGTAAAAAAGATCCGACTTTAATATCTGCGCTTGATGCGGGCGGCGAGTATGCCTTCCGAGTGCGTGGCGAAGCGCATATGTGGACACCAGATTCTATTGCGACATTACAGCGTGCGACAAGAACTAATGAATATTCCACTTATAGAGATTATGCGCAGATGATTAACGAGCAAAGTCAGCGACATATGACTTTGCGTGGACTCTTTGAGATAAAGCCTTTGTCGGATCCTATTTCAATAGATGAGGTAGAACCCTGGACCGAGCTTGTTAAGCGTTTTGCTACGGGGGCGATGTCGCTGGGCTCCATTTCGACTGAAGCCCACACTACCCTTGCGATAGCGATGAATCGCATTGGGGGCAAGTCAAACACGGGTGAAGGGGGAGAGGATCCCGGGCGATTCGGAACAGTTAAATCGAAGACAAGCATGAAAAATATTTTGGGCTCTGTTGTGGTGACTGATGTCGATCTTGAAGAGGGAGATTCGCTCAGCTCAAAAATAAAGCAAGTTGCGTCAGCGCGATTCGGTGTAACGGCGGAATATCTTGCAAATGCCGATCAAATTCAGATTAAGGTTGCTCAAGGGGCAAAGCCCGGTGAGGGGGGGCAGTTACCTGGGCATAAGGTGTCAGAATATATAGCAAAGCTCAGATTCTCAGTTCCAGGAGTCGGACTTATTTCACCGCCGCCCCATCACGATATTTACTCGATTGAGGATTTGGCGCAGTTAATCCATGACCTTAAAAACGTAAATCCCAAAGCGTCGATCAGTGTCAAACTCGTCTCTGAGGTCGGGGTTGGAACAGTAGCCGCTGGCGTTTCTAAGGCGAAATCGGACCACGTTGTCATTGCTGGACACGATGGCGGTACCGGAGCATCTCCGATGTCGTCGATTAAGCATGCAGGTTCCCCGTGGGAGTTGGGTTTGTCTGAAACTCAGCAAACTCTAGTGCTTAATCAGCTTCGAGGTCGCATTGTTGTGCAAGTAGATGGCCAAATGAAGACCGGTAGAGATGTCATCGTTGGAGCTTTACTCGGAGCAGATGAGTTTGGATTTGCGACAGCGCCATTAGTTGTGGAGGGCTGTATCATGATGCGTAAATGCCATCTGAATACGTGCCCGGTGGGTATCGCAACTCAGGACCCCGTCTTGAGGAAGAAATTCTCAGGTAAACCTGAACACGTGATCAATTTTTTCCATTTTGTAGCACAGGAAATGAGAGAGATCATGGCAGAGATGGGTGTGCGTAGCCTCAATGAAATAATCGGTCGATCCGATTTGCTTGATACCAAAAAGGGGGTTGAACATTGGAAAGCAAAAGGGTTAGATTTCTCCAAGATTTTTTATCGACCCGCTATGCCTGATGAGGTGGCTAGGCGTCATTGCGAGAGCCAAGACCATGGCCTAGAAAAAGCATTGGACAATGTTCTGATTGATAAGGCAAAGAGTGCCCTAGAGAATCAAGTTCCTGTTCAAATTACAAGTAAGGTGATTAATGCGAATCGGAGTGTGGGGGGCATGCTGTCCAATCAAGTGGCGAGTCGATATGGACATGCTGGATTGCCAGATGAAACTGTGATTGTAAATTTTGAGGGCACAGCGGGTCAAAGTTTTGGGGTCTTTTTGGCTCGTGGCATAACGTTCAATCTTAAAGGTGATGCGAACGATTATGTGGGTAAAGGTCTTTCGGGAGGGCGTATTGTGATACACCCTTCTGACAAATTTGCTGGTGTTCCGCATCAAAATATTATCGTTGGTAATACCGTGCTTTATGGTGCCGTAGAGGGAGAAGCTTATTTTTCAGGTGTCGCGGGAGAGCGGTTTGCTGTAAGAAATAGTGGTGCAGCGGTTGTTATAGAAGGGGTTGGCGACCATTGTTGTGAGTATATGACGGGCGGTACCGTTGTGGTACTTGGTGACACCGGGCGAAACTTTGCTGCGGGAATGAGCGGAGGAATCGCCTATGTTTACGATCCTAAAGGTAGCTTTGATAGAAGGTGTAATCATGCGATGGTTACGCTGGAAAAAATTTCTTTGGCGAGTGAGCAGTCGGATGAAACGTTACACCAAAATATGCGCGATGAAGATTTATTAAAGCAACTTGTCTCGGAGCATGCAAGACGCACCAATAGTCCACGTGCTAAGGAAATCTTGGCTGATTGGTCTGTGGCAAGAGGTAAATTCATAAAGGTGTTTCCTCACGAGTACCACCGCGCTTTAACTGAGCGTGCTCAGGGCAATAAAAATGAAAGGGAGGCAGCATAGATGGGTAAACCAAACGGATTTATGGAGCATGGAAGGGTAAATGAATCAAGTATCCCTGCCGATACTCGACTTAAAAACTATAACGAATTTGTTGTTGTGCACTCTGATGATGAGGCTTCGCGTCAAGGATCTCGGTGCATGGATTGCGGCATACCGTTCTGTCAGAGTAGTTGTCCGGTAAATAATATTATTCCGGATTGGAACGATCTGGTTTATCGCCAAAATTGGAAACCTGCGCTCCAAACATTGCACTCTACAAATAATTTCCCGGAATTCACAGGACGTATTTGCCCTGCGCCGTGCGAAGCGGCATGTACGCTTAATATTAACGACTCAGCGGTTGCAATCAAATCGATCGAGCATGCCATTGTGGACAAAGGTTGGATTAAAGGTTGGATTGTTCCCCAACCGGCGAAACATAAGACTGGCAAGCGTGTTGCGGTGGTTGGTTCTGGTCCGGCAGGTCTCGCATGTGCACAGCAACTTGCTCGAGCCGGGCACGACGTGGTCGTGTTTGAGAAGAATGACCGAGTTGGGGGCTTACTTCGATATGGGATACCAGACTTCAAGATGGAGAAAACTCATATTGATCGACGAGTCGCTCAGATGGAGCAAGAGGGCGTTGAATTTCGTACCAGCATTTGTGTGGGATCTCCAGGAGAGCCACTACCTGGTGTTACTGACTTATCTCAAAACACTGTGAGTCATCAGGCGCTCCTTAAAGAATTTGATGCTATTGCATTGACTGGTGGCTCTGAGGTGCCTCGTGATTTGTCCGTGCCTGGTCGAGAGCTTGAAGGGGTGCATTTTGCGATGGAGTTTTTGCCGCAACAAAATCGAGTCGTTGCAGGAGATAGATTGGATAGTCAAATTCTCGCCAAAGGTAAGCATGTTGTCGTGATTGGCGGTGGCGATACAGGCTCTGATTGTGTAGGAACCTCTAACCGTCAGGGGGCAGCTTCGGTAACTCAATTTGAATTGATGCCTATGCCTCCGGAGGAGGAGAACCGTCCCCTCACTTGGCCTGATTGGCCGATTAAGTTACGGACATCTTCGTCTCATGAAGAGGGATGTTCCCGAGATTGGTCGGTGACGACTAAGCGCTTTGAGGGTGAACAGGGTCGTGTGACTAAACTGGTTGCGGCGCGTGTTGAGTGGGTAAAAGGCGATAATGGGCGTATGCAAATGCAAGAGGTACCTCGTAGCGAATTTGAACTGAAGGCAGACCTAGTGCTTTTTGCGATGGGATTCGTAAATCCAGTACGTCAGGGATTGCTGTATGCATTGGGGGTTGATCTCGATGCTCGCGGTAATGTCGCGTCAAATACGGATGACTATAAAACCTCATGTGAAAAAGTGTTTGTTGCTGGGGATATGCGACGCGGTCAGTCACTTGTTGTTTGGGCAATCCGAGAGGGTCGGCAATGTGCTCGTTCGATAGATGAGACGCTCATGGGTCAATCGGAACTTCCTCGATGAATGACCAGGTTGTTTTAAAATTTTAATTCAAATTTAGATAGGGGCGCTACTTGGCCGAGCTTCAAAACGATGTGTTTCTAAGGGCGCTACTCCGACAACCAACCCCCTACACGCCCATCTGGATTATGCGTCAGGCGGGCAGATACCTTCCTGAGTACAACAATATTCGGAGTCAAGCGGGGTCATTTCTTAACCTTTGTAAGAATCCAGAGCTGGCTACGGAAGTTACACTTCAACCCTTGGCTCGATTTAACCTTGACGCTGCAATTTTATTCTCCGACATATTGACCATTCCTGATGCGATGGGTCTGGGCCTTTATTTTGTAGATGGAGAAGGACCTCAGTTTGAGCGCCCTCTCAGAGATGAAAAGCAGATTCAATCGCTATCAGTTATAGAACCAGAGGAGGAGCTTAAATATGTGACTGATGCTGTTCGATCGATTAAGCAGGCACTAAACGGGCGTGTGCCTCTTATTGGTTTTTCAGGTAGCCCTTTTACTTTGGCGTGTTACATGATCGAGGGTAAAGGTGGGACGGAGTTTCACCGGGTCAAGAAAATGGCTTACGAACGACCAGATTTATTTAAAAAAATATTAGAAGTGACTTCTGCATCTGTCGTTGCTTACCTGAATGGGCAAATCCAAGCTGGCGCCGATGCCGTCATGATTTTTGATACGTGGGGAGGAGCATTGACCACCGGTGCCTTTAAACGTTTTTCTCAAAATAATCTAAAACAAATTTGTGGTGATTTGATTAGAGAGGCAAACGGTCGAGTGGTCCCGAGAGTTGTGTTTACTAAGGGTGGGGGCCAGTGGCTGGAGGGTCTATCAGAGATTGGGGCAGACGCTCTGGGATTGGATTGGTCAACTGACATAGCCACTGCACGCATGCGCGTAGGTGATCACGTAGCATTGCAGGGCAATATGGACCCGGCGATATTGTTGACTAATCCTGAAGTGATACAAAAAGAAGTAAGTGACATACTCGCAGGCTATGGAGAAGGATGCGGTCATGTATTTAATTTGGGCCACGGTGTGAATCAATTTACTCCACCCGAGAACGTGTATGCGCTCGTTGAGGCTGTACACGAGCAAAGTATGGATTACCACGCAGCACGTTAATCGTTACCCTCGGTGCCGTGCTGGTAGATGCAACACGTATATTGCGTGGGGTATAGTCTCTGTACATTTTCTCTGGGTTTATTGAAAACGCCTAAGAACGCTTAGCTTATGTCTTTTGCTCAAGTTCATCTCGACGTCCCGTTGAAAGGACCATTCGACTATCGTGTTGGTCCCTATCAGGTTGTTAGAGGGTCAATCGTTGTCGTTCCGTTCCGTAATAAAAAAATGGTCGGGATTGTAGATCGCGTGTCCGACGTATCGTTAGTCGAGCCGCGTAGGTTAAAGGAAATCGAATCGGTTTTTGATTTTGAGCCATTATCCCCATCGTTCTTTTCCTTGTGTCAGTTTGTCTCTCAGTACTACTGTGCTCAGATGGGGCAAGCTCTATTTTTAGGTTTGCCAAAAGCTGTGCGTCGCATCGATTTTTTAAGTCGATTCACCCAAACGGTTTTCACTCTGAGCGACAAGGGCCTCCACGAGGTTCCAGCCTACTTGACCGCTCGCACAATTGGTAAAAGACGACTTTTTAATTTATTGTCTCAGGGCGCCATTATGTTACCGCAGGCACTTGCTGTTTACTCGAGTGCAAGATTAACGCTTACGCAATGGCATGCTAAGAGTTGGATCGACACCCATGAGCAACGTCAAAACGTCGTTTCACCCAAAGCGCTGATGACGCAAGTCGAGAAAGAAGACACCAAAGTTATTAAGTTAACAACACCTCAAAGTCTGGCCGTTGAGGCCATTATTGCTAATTTGGACATGCATCAAACGTGGCTGGTACAAGGGGTGACGGGGAGCGGTAAGACTGAAGTATATTTCGAGATCATGGCTAAGACGCTCGACCTTAATCGACAGGTGTTGGTGTTGGTACCTGAAATAAATTTGACGCCTCAGTTCGAATCCCGTCTGCGTAAGCGTTTTCCTCAGCATGAGATTGTGACTTTAAATAGCAGTATGACTGACAAAGAGCGTTACCAAGCATGGGCGTTAGCGCGATCGGGTAGTGCATCAATTGTTTTAGGCACCCGGCTTGCTGTATTTGTGTCGTTGCCGCGGTTAGGTTTGATTGTTGTAGATGAGGAGCATGATCTGTCGTACAAGCAAGTTGAGGGCATTCGTTATAACGCGAGAGATTTAGCAATCTATGTGGCGAACCAGCAGAAGGTGCCAATTGTTTTAGGCTCGGCGACCCCTTCTATAGAGACATACTTTAATGTTGTCGAGTCTCGGTATAAACGGCTCGTGTTAGAGGAACGACCACAAGGCCCACTGCCAGATATCGAATTAATTCCGATTGAGCGGGCTCACAGTCGTGAAATTTCGCCCGAAATAATAAACGCAATCCAAAAATGTTTGGACAAGGGTGAGCAGGTTTTGGTATTCATTAATCGACGTGGATATGCATCAGCCTTATTTTGCTCTTCGTGTAATTGGGTAGCCATGTGTGCACGGTGCTCTGCTCGACTGACGATACATCATCATTCAAGCCGCTTACGCTGTCATTATTGTGGTTATCAAAGCAAGGTACCTGACCAATGTGCCGAGTGCGGTAACCAAGATTTAATCGACTTGGGCCAAGGAACACAGAGAGTAGAAGAGGCTTTGAGAGCGCAATTTTCCAGTGCTTCAATCTTGCGTATTGATAGCGATACTACGAAACGTAAAGGCGTTTTTAAAGAAATGCGAGGGGTCATCGAAAAATCCAAGGTCGATATTATTGTAGGTACCCAAATGTTAGCTAAAGGACATGACTTTCCTAACCTCTCTTTAGTGGTAATTATGGGTACGGACCAGTCTCTTTTTAGCAGTGACTTTAGGGCGACAGAGAGGCTCTATCAACAGTTATTGCAAGTTTCTGGCCGACCGGGAAGGGGTAAGAAAAAAGGAAGAGTCATGCTTCAAACAGAGTTTTCTCAACATCCCGTGTATCAGTCATTAGTTCATCAGACCTTTGATGAGTTTGCACAACAATTATTATCTGAACGTAAAGAGGCAGCATTTCCGCCTTATTGTTATCAAGTGCTTCTAAGAGTCTCGGGAAAGCAGGAAATTAAAGTTTGGAAATTCTTATCGCGGGCCCATAAAGAGGCTTCGAGAATTAAGGTGTCCGGATTAGAGGTGTATGATGCCGTCCCATCCCCGATATTTAAAATGTCAGGGCTTTATCGAGCTCAGATCTTGATTCAAGCGGCTTCTCGAAAGTCTGTAAGGGAGTTTTTGAGTGTTTGGAGTGGTTATCTCGAAGAATTTCAAGAAAGTACTGTACGGTACGTGCTCGATGTTGACCCTCTCGATGTATAAATTTTTTTTAGTAAAAATACAATAGTGTTTCGTAACAACTAGCGATGTGGGCATGAACGATCCGACCGACCTGATTAATCAACTTAGAGTAGCCATTGTTTCAGCGCTGAAAGAGATGGAATTAGACGTTCCTCTCGATAGAATTGTTTTGGATCGCCCTAAGTCAACTGATCATGGTGATTATGCGTGCAACATTGCCATGCAGGTAGCGCGCGAACTTAAACAGAATCCCAGAGAGATCGCCAATCAGGTTGCTTCTAAATTATCCGCGCATGCGTTGATTAAAAAATCAGAGGTTGCGGGCCCAGGGTTTGTCAATTTATTTCTCAGTAATGAGTGTCATCAGAGCGTGATTCAAGAGGTGCTCGAGGCGGGCCCAAATTTCGGGCGTAGCAGTATGGGGCAAGGACAGCATATTCAGGTTGAGTTTGTTTCGGCTAATCCAACGGGTCCCCTTCATGTCGGGCATGGACGAGGGGCGGCTTACGGCGCAAGTATTGGTAATTTGCTTGAGGCCGTTGGTTATGCAGTATCTCGAGAATATTATGTGAATGACGCGGGTCGCCAAATGGATATCTTGGTGGCATCCACCTGGCTGCGGTACCTTGAGCTCTCAGGACAAGAGGTACGCTTTCCCTCAAAGGGCTATCAGGGTGACTACGTAAGAATGATGGCAGCAGCTATTAAAGTTAAAGATGGCGGCCGATACAACGTTGATTCAATTGCATCCAAGATTCATTTGGGCAAGGATGATGACGACGAGCAAATAATCGATCGATGGATTGACCTAGCTAAAACATATTTGGGCGCGTCCTACGAGACTATACATAGTTACGTGCTCAAGCAGCAGCTCGAGCAGTGCCGTGCTGAGCTGACAGCATTTGGTGTTGATTTTGATTGTTGGTTCTCGGAGCAATCACTCTTTAATGAGGGAAAGATTGAGTCCGTTGTTCATGACCTCGATCAAAAGGGTTATTTGTATACTAAAGAGGGCGCTACATGGTTCAGGTCGACTGAATTTGGTGATGAAAAAGATCGAGTCGTTCGGCGCGATAATGGGATCTACACATATTTTGCGTCGGATATCGCTTACCACGTTGATAAGTTTAAGCGAGGGTTTGATGCACTCATCAATATTTGGGGTGCGGATCATCATGGTTATATCCCGCGGGTCCGAGCGGCATTGGCGGCCCTCGGCGTGTGTGATTTTGAATCGGATCAGTTGCGTATCCCTTTGGTTCAGTTTGCAGTCTTATATAGAGATGGAAAAAAATTGGCAATGTCTACTCGATCGGGTGAGTTCGTAACCTTAAAGGAGTTGCGAGACGAAGTTGGGAAAGATGCCGCGAGATTTTTCTACATTTATCGGAAAAGCGATCAGCATTTGGATTTTGACTTAGATCTTGCTAAGGCTAAAAATAATGAAAATCCAGTTTATTATATTCAGTATGCTCATGCACGGTGTGCAAGCTTACTTATTAAATCGGAACAAAATATTGATGAACTGGCCAATGTTAATGTCAGCGATTTGACGCAATCCGAAGAGTTTGATTTGATGCGATCCTTAGCTGATTTCCCATTGATCATTCAATCGGCTTCGAGTGAACTATCTCCTCATTTCGTAGCTTTTTATCTAAAGGATCTTGCAGGTCTTTTGCACAGTTACTATAACTCGACTCAAATTTTGAGCGGTGACGAACGTCTCATTCCGTCCCGACTTGCCTTACTTGCTGCTGTAAAACAAGTGATAAAAAACGGATTATCATTAATTGGGGTAGATGCTCCAGAACGCATGTAGAATCAAAGAACATGGTAAAGCGTGGAATTATAAATAGCGGTAGTGGTGCTCCGAAACGAAGATTAGCTCTCGGAGTTTTTCTCGGTATTTTGATTGGATTAGGGGTGGCTATCGCGGTAACGTTTTATGTTAATCGTGCTACCCACGATGTGATCGATTCTAGCGGTCAGTCTAAGACTGAAGCAGCTGAAGAGGAAGTTGAATTTACCTTTTATGACGTGTTACTCGAAGGAGATAGAGCATCCGACCCTATCGGAGAGGATGGTGATGGCGAGAGGACGCAACGTAGCACGATTTTTTTTATACAGGTCGCAGCGCTATCTAATGCTAGGGCAGCAGATAACCTAAAGGCAAGATTGGCGATGAGCGGATTTGAGTCACGCATTCAATCAGTAGAGACAGTTGATGAGGGGTTGTTGCACCGCGTCCGAATCGGTCCTTATTACGAGGTGAGTGAGGTGGATAAAATTAAGGCTGCGTTGGTGGAATTTAATTTTGACGTTACAGTCATAAAAGTAAAAGATGATAATTAATAGGTGCGCGATGGATAGGTTTATGAAAACACTAATGACTATTTTTATTTTGTTTTTCTCTCAGATGAGTCTACAGGCTTCCGCCCAAGAGATTACAGAGGGTAAGGAGTATCAAGTTATTAAAGCTCAGGGTGACCAGGGGAGCGTTGTGCAGGTTTATGAGTTTTTTAGTTATGCCTGTGGCCATTGTTATGACTTTCATCCGTTGATTGAATCATGGGCGGCTAAGCCACGCAAAGGGGTCCAATTCAACTACATGCCGGCTGTTTTTAACGAGCAAATGATTCCTTTGGCGAAGCTTTTTTTCACACTTGAGGAAATGCAACTGCTCAAAAAAGTACACTACCAAGTGTATGACGCGATCCACGAGAAGAGGATCAATCTCCTGACGGATAAGAACATTTTTAATTGGGCTCAAAAAAATGAAGCAATTAATTTCAAAGAATTTGAGAAACTCTATAAGTCCTTCGGGATTGATGCAAAGGTTAAAAAGTCCAGTCAGTTGACGAGATCTTATAGAATTCCTGGAACGCCTTATGTGACCGTTAGAGGGAAGTACATCACGGGCCCCTCGATGGTGCTCAGACCTGAAGGAGGCGTTGACCCTATACGTTTTATCGGCACGCTCAATACCCTCATTGAAAAAGATTAATCTTTATTAGGGGATATGGCTGGTGCGCCCGAGTCGCCAGTTTCTGCTCATTCTATTTTTGGTGTTTGTGGGGTTCGTGCGTGCTGATGAACCTCAATTGGGCGATGATTATCAGCAACTAGATGCTCAAGTGGCCCCATCAGGCGACCGCGTTGAGATGATTGAATTCTTTTCATACAGTTGTTTGGGTTGCTATCAACTCGGTCCCGATCTAGATCGCTGGTATCTAGACCACTTAGAAGATGCTGATCTGATACGAATACCGCTCATCACTAATGAACAATCAGCCCGATTAGCGCGTTTATTTTATGCGCTTCAAGCCTTAGACCGGTTGACGCACATGCATTATGAAGTCTTTAGTGCAATACACGATCAGGGAAATAGGCTGTGGGAGATAAAGGCGCAACTTGAGTGGGTCAGTTCTTACGGTATTGATGTGGATGAGTTTAAGGAGTTATTAAATTCTGATCGGATTCGTGAGCGTATTAATAATGCTCACGCACTTGCTAAACAATATCCTATTTCTGTAACGCCAACTCTGTTGATTGATCGTACGTATTGGACCACGCCATCGATGATTAGATCACGAGATCGCCTCTTTCCGATATTGAATTTCTTGATCGCCCAATCGAACAACAGACGACAACAGTCAACGGGGACACCATGAATACTATTTTCATTACGGGGGCGTCAAGTGGTTTGGGTGAAGCTTTAGCTAGAGAATTTTCCAATGAAGGTGTGGCTCTAGGCTTGCTTGCAAGACGTTTAGAGCGACTGAATTTGTTGGTAAGTGATCTTGCGGGGACGGTATGTAGTTTCAGTGCGGACGTGGGTGATCCTCTAGCAATGCGAGCTGTTGCAGAGGAATTTATAAGATCTGTTGGTGTCCCAGATGTCGTCATAGCAAATGCAGGAATCTCTGTGGGCACAATGACGAATTTTGTTGCGGACCAAGAGGTGTTCGAGCGCATTATGCGCACCAACGTTTTAGGAATAGTGAACACTTTCCAACCTTTCATTGATGCAATGGAGAAACGGGGCTCGGGTACCTTAGTTGGCATATCCAGTATGGCTGGGTTCCGAGGCATTCCGGGATCCGGAGCTTACTCGGCGTCAAAAGCCGCAGCCAATGCGTACTTGGAGAGCTTGCGCGTAGAATTGGCGTCAAGTGGCGTAAGGGTTTTGACTGTCTGTCCTGGATATATTAAAACAGCAATGACGGATGTTAATCCTTTCTATATGCCATTTTTGATGGACGCCGGAGCGGCGGCCCGCTCAATTAAAAAAGCAATCTATAAACAAAAGCGTTTTCATGTGATGCCGTGGCAAATGCGTATTGTGGCGTATTTTTTAAGACTCTTGCCGCGATTGGTTTATGATCAACTCTTCAAACGGGCGCCCCGCAAGCCACGATCTTTGTGATTAGAGGGCCATCTTCAGGGTTGCCTTTCCTTGAGAATGGAGTCGAGTGCGCTGATTGCTTGCTCTGAGTCAGTCACTTTAATGGTGGTCATTCCCATGATTCGTGCAGGTTTTAAATTGCTACCAATGTCATCAAGAAAAACCGCATGTTCTGGTTTAACACCAATCACGTCGCATGCGGTTTGGAAAAATCGCTCCTCAGGTTTGCGATAGCCAATTTTTGCCGATTCAATGACGTAGGGGAATTCTCTCGATACTGTTTGCCAATCGTCTAATCGCTTTTTGCCGACTAAGCTATCCAGTTTTGGCGTCCTTAGGAAATTATTGGTTAAGCAGGCCACTTGATACTGTGCTCTACAACGCTGGACGAGAGAAATCATATGGGGTCGAAGGGGGGTGAATACTAACTTGAGAATTTCTAATCCGCCGATGTCGTGACCTTTGTTAATCGCCTCTTTGCGAAATAATTCATCAAATTCGTCCGGAGAAATCTCTCCTCGCTCAAGTTGTGCCCAAGCATTCACATCGTGCCCACTACTATTAAGATCTCGGATAAAGTTTGTGGGTAAGCCGCGTTCGTGCTCGAAAGCATTGAATGCCTCAAAGGGACTTTCAGTAATGACGCCGCCAAAGTCGAATAGGATCGCGTTTACCATACTATTGATTATCGTTATTGAGTAGCATGAGTAATGGCTTGCTGTAATTCCTTGAGTTCTTCACAGGGTATGGGCGAGCAAAGATGCTTTAGCCGCTCCAGTTGAATCTTAGCGCTTTTTAAATCGCCTAAAGTAATGTAGGCCTCACCTAGGTATTCTAGGGCCCCCTTATGATCAGGGTTAATTTTGAGGGCCAGCTCATAGTGGTTGAGTGCTTTGGCTAGGTCTCCAGACTTGCGGTAGGCGTAACCCAAGAAATTTTGTAGGTCAGCACTCCCAGATAGATCTTGGAGTGCTTGTTCGAAAATAATAATCGCAGCCGACCAATCTTCTTCTTGAAGCGCCGCTTTGCCTTTTTGAATGATCGGATTATCTAGATCGGATTCATCTACGTCTCCGAGATTGGCGTAACTCACAGGACAACATATGCTGACTATAACGCTCAGTTGGATTAGGAATCTGATCATAATGAGATTTGCCTATTAAAAAAGGAATGTGGCATATTTTAGTTCGAAAACGATCTCGGAGGTACATATTGGCGCCATTGGACCCTACTTTACTTTGGGCACATTTGGGTTAAGTAACGGGGGACGGTTTTAAGCCAAGGCATATGCAAGCCCTTTGCACTCACGAATTCATCCTGTAGTTGATAGGCTTGCACTTCGCGTTTGAGCCAGCTCTTACAGTTCAGATTCTTGCCAAAGTTATGAAATTGTAGGGTATGCACCAGCTCGTGGTAGAGAATGCTTTCACCCTCAACAGTGTTTACATCTAAGCCGTTCAACAAAAATATAGTCGTATCTTTGGTGGCTGCCTGAGCGTTACAGTTTTTATTTTTGCAAACTATTTCATTGATAAGTTGTTGACTGGCAAATTCAACACTTGGAAAGTGAGGGTTTTTTATGTCAGGGATACTCATGCCGGTTTTATCGTGAATGCGTAGGAGTAGTTTTTTTAAATATCTATCGTCTAAGCGTTCGCTTTCCGCGGCTGTCGCCCACGTGGTGGATATGCTTGAGGTCCAAATAAACAATAAAGCCGTGAGGAGGCAGTGACTTTTCATTAAACAGGTCTGTATATGTTAATATCTTTACGATACCTCATTCACTGAAAAGTTCTCGGAAGGTTTTATGCTTCATTCGCTCAAGATCTATAGGAGCAGTAGGCATCAACCCTTAATTGACGAGATTGCCCATGAAATTTAAATCAGCACTTAGGCAACTTCTACCTAACTCTACACGCTGTAAGTATGAATAACATTAATCTCTGTAACGACTCGATTTTCTCATGAGAATACTTCTATTGACGATGGGGGGGCTTGTAGTTGGGTGGTTGCTGATCCAAGTATTAAAGGGGCGCAGAGAGCCGCTTAGTCGCGCAGCATCAATTGGCGTCACCGTCATTCGGTTGATCAGCTATGTGGTAATTGGCGCTGCAGCACTCTTTGTTGTGTTTTTAGCTGGGCAGGAATTAACGCGACACTAGATTTATTGCGCACAAATGTAGCCAACTATATGAAAGCCAATTGAGTCTGGTGTGGCATTGTCCCAACGGTCTGATCTTTTAGGCATGCCGGCATCTCCTTCTCCCATTGCAGCCCCAAAAGTATTGACGGAAAGCATTTTATATTTTGTTTGTTTGCAATCTATTTGAAAAAGCACTTTAGCGGACCGATATCCCTCAGGTTGCGGTTCAATAAAATCGTAAAGCGCCCACGCATATATGCCATCCGGTTGGACGTTAAGGGATTTGAGGTCGGTATAGGTATGAAAAACTTTCCCTTTGTTTATTTTTATCCATTCCGCATGCGAAATCACTGGTGTGAGTAAAAAAAGGTATAGCGTTAAAGCACATATTTTTTTCATTTTTAAAACTCTCCTTCAAACGCTAATATGAACCAATCTAACCAATAACTGCATTACTTTAACACTGATAATATTCGCTGAAAACAATCAAAAGAAACCCTATAACAGATGGGATGTCCTGATTTTTTATTACAAACCACAGTCGTTCACGATTTCACCCAGTCAAAATGGGAAGACTACCGTGGTGGTAATTAGCGGTAGTTAACAGAGGGGCTAAATTAGCCCCTCTTTTTTTAATCGAAGTATCGTTTCTTGAACCACAGGGCTACAGAAGCCAAGCCGACCATAATTGGAACCTCGACAAGGGGACCAATAACAGCAGCAAACGCTGCTCCAGAGTTGATTCCGAACACCCCAATAGCTACAGCGATTGCTAGTTCAAAGTTGTTGCTCGCTGCCGTGAAGGACAGAGTACAGCACCTTTTGTAATCGATCCCCATCTTTCCTGTAAGAGCGAACGTAATGAGGAACATTACGAGAAAGTAAACCAAGAGTGGGACAGCGATTGTCAGCACATCCATCGGAATAGAAACGATCAATCTTCCCTTCAAGCTGAACATCACTACGATCGTGAAGAGCAGGGCGATCAGCGTAATCTTTCCGATCTTCGGTACAAAGTGATCGTGATACCACTCTTTTGATACGAACTTGAGCATCACAAATCTCGTCAGGAATCCAGCGATACAAGGGATTCCAAGGTAAACGAATACGCTCTGTGCTATTTGACCAATCGTTATGTCTACAACCGAGCCACTCAATCCAAAGTACGGTGGAAGAACCGTTAGGAAGAAGTAGACGTACACGCTAAAAAATAGGACTTGAAAAACAGCATTGAAAGCGACAAGTCCGGCAGCGTATTCGGTCGAACCCTTGGCTATGTCATTCCACACGATGACCATAGCGATACAAGGAGCCAGACCAATCAAGATCAGCCCAGCCATATATTCAGGCTTATCGGGAACGAAGGCTATAGCCAAGAAGAACATTAATACTGGGGCTACGAGCCAATTCATCAGCATAGCCAAACCAAAGACCCGTTTGTCACGGAATACATCTTGAAGATCTTCGTATCTAACCTTAGCAAATGGTGGGTACATCATCAGAATGAGACCCACAGCTATCGGAAGGTTAGTTGTTCCAACTTGGAACGAATTGATGAATGCTTCCACCTCAGGTATGAAGTACCCCAATCCGATTCCAACAGCCATAGCTGAAAAGATCCATACCGTGAGGTACCTATCTACGAAGGATAATTTTTTGGTTATGTCGCTCATACCTTAGCCAGCTCCCTAACCTTTGCTTGAATGCTCATCTGATCCAAGCGATCTAGCGGTAGATCAGCGAGTAGCTGAATCCTCTTTCTTAGCCCCAACATCACATCTTTAAACGCTTTTCGTTTTTCGTCGTCTGAACCCTCTACTTGAGATGGGTCTGGGAATCCCAAATGAGCAGTGACTGGGTTTCCAATCCATACAGGACAGACCTCTCCAGCAGCGTTGTTACACACAGTGATGATGAAATCCATCTTCGGGGAGTCGGGTAAAGCGAATTCATCCCAGCTTTTAGACCTCAGCTTGTCGACTGGATAGCCCAGATCAGCAGCTATTTCACGAGCGAACGGGTTCACGGAAGTTCCAGGTGTCGAACCTGCTGAATACCCAATGAATTTCCCGTTTGTTTGTGTGCTGGCTAATGCTTCTCCAATTAAAGAGCGAGCAGAGTTATGGGTACAGAGGAACAAAATGTTGTAAGTTTTCATTATTCGGCTTTGGCTTTCTTCGGTTTTGATGTGGAGCAGTCTTTACCACCACAACAGTTAAAAAGCAGAAACTCCATCAAGTCCTCAACGATGTCGGCTCTAGGTCTGTAGATTAGGTTTCTACTTTGACGCTCTACCGTCACAAGATTCGACTGAAGAAGTTCCTTTAAATGAAAAGACAGGGTCGCTGGTGGAACACCCAACAGTTCACCGAGCTGAGAGGGTCTTACCCCTGTATCGCCTTTCTGAACAATCAACCGAAACACATTGAGTCGGGTGTCTTGACCAAGGGCTAGGAATGTTTGGACAGCGTTTGTATTTTTCATAGTTCTATGATTATCGAATTATGTGACGGGAGTATGACAAAACCAGCTGATCCTCACCTCCTGCACCTCTATGTCGGGCTCTCTAGTCAGCCTAGCGTCTCGAGCCTTCCTTTTTTTGTAGATCGAGAACACGCTTTCTGGTCCCAGCTCGAACCCTCTAGGACTCCTATAGCCGTTTTTAATGAGTTCTTCAGCTATACCCCTGAAGGTCAGCCCTAGACCGTCTCTAAGCCGAATTACAAGGTCAGAGAGGGTCTTTTAATAAGCGGAATACGACCCAATCATCAGGGACTGGGTACGGATCTGTACGGTAAACTGGACGAGAAATCCCGTCTCCGAGTAACCCCCTAAAGGGATTATTCCACCGTGACGGACTTGGCGAGATTTCTGGGTTTGTCTACATCCGTTCCTCTAGCTAGGGCGACATGATAGGCGAGTAACTGCATTGGAATGGAGTGAAGAATGGGGCTCAGATGACCAAGGTGTTCCGTCATCTTAATGATATGTAATCCTTCTGATTCATCTAGGTTTGAGTCAGCATCGGCGAATACATATAGTTCTCCTCCCCGCGCACGCACCTCTGATAAATTTGATTTTAATTTTTCGAGTAATGCGTCGTTAGGTGCAACTGCGACTACAGGTGTGTCGCCATCAATGAGTGCTAGGGGCCCGTGTTTCAATTCGCCTGCGGGATAACCCTCAGCGTGAATATAAGAAATTTCTTTTAATTTGAGCGCGCCTTCAAGCGCAATTGGATAGTGAATCCCACGACCTAAAAATAGGGCATTGTGTTTCTTAGAAATATCTGCTGCCCATTTAATGATTTGAGGCTCCATCTCAAGTACGAGATTTAGCGCGGCGGGTAAGTGCCGCAGACCAGTCAGGAGTTTGCTTTCTAAATCTGCACCCAACTTTCCTTTTATCTTCGCAATCACGAGCGTTAATAAGTAAAGGGAAGCAAGTTGTGTTGTGAACGCTTTTGTTGATGCGACGCCGATTTCTGGCCCTGCGCGCGTTAAAAATTTAAGCCTAGTACCCCGAATTATTGAAGACTCTGGCACATTACAGATGCTTAACGTTTTGTCTTGACCAAGACTCTGCGCATATTTTAGTGCTGCGATCGTGTCCGCTGTTTCGCCTGACTGAGAGATAACGACGATCAGGGTCTTTGGATTAGCAATGGGTTTGCGGTACCGATATTCAGATGCGATTTCTACAAATACTGGTAATTCAGCAAGTTCTTCAAGCCAGTATTTTGCTGTCAATCCCGAATGATAGCTCGTGCCGCAAGCAATAATTGTTACGGATTCAATATCTTTAAGGACAGAAGGCGCTTCGGTGCCAAAGAGTTCAGGCACAATCGCGTTGGAACCAGTTACTAATTCTAAAGTGGCTGCTAATGCACCCGGTTGTTCAAAAATTTCTTTTTGCATGTAATGTTTGAACTGACCTAATTCGACCTGGTCAGCGGAAAGGTTACTTTCGTAAACTGTACGTTTAACGACGGCTCCTACGGCATCAAAAAATATTGGCCCATTGATGGTAATTTCTGCGAGGTCTCCGTCTTCCATGAAGATCA
>JAQBTV010000012.1 GCA_027624715.1 Pseudomonadota bacterium | reverse complement strand
TATGTGCAGAGATGAAAGTAGAAGTTATCAAGTTAGATTTGAACAGGTAACGTATGTGATGAACAAGCTACTGTTACTGATAGCCACCATGACGTGCGTATCGTCCGCATATGCGTTACCTCCATGCCCACAAGATCTTGAAGTGCGTTGGCATAACTGTCAAGGCACCTACACATATGCAGATGGTAACCAGTATGTCGGTGAATTCAGAGACGATAAGAAGCACGGTCAAGGCATCTTTATATTTGGTTCTGAATCACAATGGGCGGGTGCCCAGTATGTTGGTGAATTCAGGGACGACAAGTACCACGGTCAAGGTACCTACATATTAGCAAATGGTGATAAATATGTCGGTGAATTCAGAGACGATAAGAAGCACGGCCAAGGCATCTTTATATTTGGTTCTGAATCACAATGGACAGGTGCCCAGTATGTCGGTGAATTCAGAGACGACAAGTACCACGGTCAAGGCACTTACACACATGCAAATGGTGCTCAGTATGTCGGTGAATTCAGAGACGACAAGTATCACGGCCAAGGTACCTTCACATATGCAAATGGTGACAAATATGCCGGTGAATGGAGACACGACAAGTATCACGGTCAAGGCACCTTAACATCTGCAACTGGCGATAAATATGTCGGTGAATTCAGAGACGGCGTAGCCATCGAGGGGCCTTCAGTAGAAGAACAGCGTGGAGCGGAATATGCGTTACCTCTATGCCCACAAGATCTTGAAGTGCGTTGGCATAACTGTCAAGGCACCTACACATATGCAGATGGTAACCAGTATGTCGGTGATTTCAGAGACGATAAGAAGCACGGTCAAGGTATCTTTATGTTTGGTTCTGAATCACAATGGGCAGGTGCCCAGTATGTTGGTGAATTCAGGGACGACAAGTTCCACGGTCAAGGCACCTACACATATGCAAATGGTGCTCAGTATGTCGGTGAATTCAGAGACGATAAGTATCGCGGTCAAGGCACCTTAACATATGCAAATGGTGACAAATATGTCGGTGAATGGAGACACGATAAGTATCACGGTCAAGGCACCTTAACATCTGCAAATGGCGATAAATATGTCGGTGAATTCAGAGACGGCGTAGCCATCGAGTGGCCTACAGTAGAAGAACAACGCAGAGCGGATAGTAATGATCTGCTACAGGCTTCCTCAGGCAGTGGCTTTGCAGTATCACGAGAAGGCTATGTCATTACAAACAATCATGTGATCAAAGGCTGTCAGAATGTTGTGATTCACCATAAGGGTGTTGCTGTCCCAGTCACGATTGTAGCTTACGACACGCAGAATGATTTAGCTTTATTGAAGGGTGATTTTTCCCCGGATCATGTGTTTCCTATTAGGCGTGATAACCCCGGGTTGATGGAGGATGTCTATGTTGCGGGATTCCCGTTTGGGGAGACATTTAATTCAGCTATAAAAATTACGAAAGGTATTGTCAGTGCTCAGTCTGGACTAGGAAATAATTTTTCACAAATTCAAATTGATGCAGCACTACAACCAGGGAACAGTGGCGGACCCATTCTCGATGAATTTGGAAATGTCATAGCGGTTGCTGTTGCAAAATTAGATTTAAAATTTGCAATAGATGAGCATGGCGTTATTCCGGAGAATACTAATTTTGGTATCAAGTCGAGTGTCGTCCGTAGCATTCTCGATAGTCAACGTGTGAACATGATCCAAGAGGCTGATTCAGTTGTTAACAAGCGTCAGCTTAGTGATCAGATCACAAAGGGGACGTACTACATCTCTTGCTGGATGACGTCAGCTCAAATGCAAGAGATGACAGAAGAAAAAGTCATGTTCGAGAATATTGAGTAAGTTCATTCAACTGCTCCAACACCCACCAAAAAAATGCCCATCGCCACACTTTTGCCGACCACCGTCCTTATACGACCACAATTAAAACATCAAGGGTTGGGGCAGTGTGTAGCAATGTTATCCAGTGCTTTATGTTTGTTGGTAGTGTGATGAACGGCGAGATTACCTAAAATAGGAGTGCAGCTTGACGAATAAACTAGCGGCAGTACTGATGCTGTTATTTACTAGCATCTGTTTTGCTAAGTCTGATTACTTAAAGGCTTGGAAACGTGATTGTGATAACGGTGATTCAAATGCCTGTTTCAACTTAGGACTTGTTTACTACACGGGTGGTGAAGGTATTACGCAAGATTATTTTAAAGCGGCTGCGTATTCCCAAAAAGGCTGTGAGGGTGGTGAAGCACTTGCCTGTTACAACTTAGGACTTGCGTACGAAAATGGAAACGGTGTTACGCAAGATTATTCTAAAGCGATTGAAGCTTACAAAAAAGGCTATTCGGGTGGTCGACCGCCTCGTGCGACTAAAGATATCAAACCATTGGAAATTTCTATCGACAGTGCTCCTCCTCCTTTGGGCGACGAAAATGATGCAAAGGCTTTCTATGAATACGCGAAAAACAAGTTATTCGATAAAGGCAGTTATAAAGAAGCTATAAACCTATTTTATGCACTCAACGAGAAGTTTCCTGACAATCAATATGCTAAAAGTGGAATGTACTGGGCCGCAATCGGATTGAATAAGGAGCCTGGACAAAGCCAACAGGCGTTAACTGTATTGACCCAATTGTTACCGCGCCTTAAGAACCATAATAAGCACTGTGCAGCCATGTTGGAGGCAGGGATTATTCATGTTGAGAGGGGTGAGTGTAGTGCTGCCGGAAAATACTTAATTGAAGCAGAAAAAATTTGCAGTAGTGATCAAGAAGCAACAAACCAAATGCTGGCTCAGATTAGGCTCGCAGAATTAAAAAGGCGTTGCGCTCCATGAGTATTGAGCAAGCCAAAGCGGTTGTTCTGGTCTCTGGAGGATTAGATTCCGCCACTACCATTGCCTATGCGCAGTCAAAACACTTTTTGTGTCATACCCTCTCAATTGATTATGGCCAACGACACATCTCAGAATTGAATTCCGCAAGAAGCCTATGCGCTCATTTTAACGCGGTTGAGCACAAAATTATTAAGGTGGATTTGGCAGCTCTAGGAGGATCTTCTTTGACGGATTCTAGCCAACAGATTCCAACTGAAAAATCAGTTGGAATCCCCTCCACATACGTCCCCGCTCGAAACACTATCATGCTCTCTATTGCATTAGGTTGGGCAGAGGTACTTGGTGCTCAGGATGTATTTATCGGTGCGAATGCAGTTGATTATTCAGGTTATCCGGATTGTCGGCCCGAGTACATAAAGGCTTATGAGAACGTCGCAAATTTAGCTACAAAAGCTGGGGTTGAGGGTTCTGGGTTTCGAATTCACGCACCGTTAATTGATTTAAAAAAAGCTGACATCATTAAGCTCGGATACAAGTTAGGTGTTGATTTCAGTCAAACAGTTTCATGTTATCAAGCATCCCCCCTTGGGGCTGCTTGCGGGATCTGTGACTCTTGCCGAATTCGTAAGGAAGGTTTTTTAGACGCCGGCATTGATGACCCGACTGTTTATGTTTAGTGTAGAGCATGGTTTAGTCCTAAATGTCGTGCAGGTTAGATTGACCAACAGGGGAGTAAGCCGCTAGAATGCTTGGCTTTTGTATGGGCGGTTAGCTCAGCCGGTAGAGCAGTGGACTTTTAATCCATTGGTCGCGAGTTCGAATCTCGCACCGCCTACCATAAATCCAGCAAAATCAAGCGCTTACAATAGTAGGCGCTTTTTTTTCGCCAGGGTACACCTACTATACATTTTCTTTATCAGTTGTTTTACATTGAGACGCTATGGCGCAGCGCAAAGAAAGATAAGAAAAAGTTAGTCATAAAGACTATGGGTGTGTAATCAACGAATATCTCCTACCTTTTTTCGGCAAGTACCAAATACACACTATTGATTTAACTGCAATACAGCAGCTCAATGCTTGACGAGCAGAGCAACTCAGTTACGATTAAAGGTGAGCTCCCATTAAGGTGTTAATAAATTAAAAACAAAAATGTCCTTCAAAAGGACACTTGTCGTGGGTGTTGCTTAATAGGACATTTGAGGCTAATTTTGATTTGTCAGTTGAACAGTAGCTCCCATCAATAAAATTCTACTTAAGTAGGAGGGTGGCTTGATGAATAAACTAGCGCCAATACTGATACTGTTATTTGCTAGCACATGTTTTGCAGAGGTTGATGACGTAAATGCTTGGAAACGTGATTGTGACTAGGGTGATGCAGCTGCGTGTTACAGCCTAGGGGTTATGTACTACTTGGGTCAAGATGTTAAGCAAGATTAGTTTAATGCGGCTGAGTATTACGAATCATCAGTGTTATTTTGAAGGAGATCTAGAGTGCGATTTTGTACGCTTAAAGAGAGTAACGATCAAGAACATGCTGCTATTTTGGTTGATGAACAATGGGTTACGATTGTTTCGATTAATGAGATTTTTTATACCAACTGGCCCACAAATCTATTCCAGTTGATTGATGCTGGACTGAATCCATTGGTTTATGACCAAGCCTGTCAGGTGCCTGATCGAGTTGCTCGTGATGCATGTCGTATCGCTCCATTGTACCGGCATCCCAGAAAGATCATAGGTATCGGGTTGAATTATCTGAATCATGCGGAGGATTTGGGTGCGCCGCATCCAACAGAGCCAGCCTCATTTATGAAGGGTGACAACACCATTATTGGATACGATGATTTGATTATGCTCCCTAGAGAGTCTAATCGGGTAACAGCTGAAGCTGAAATTGCCGTGGTGATTGGCAAGCCATGTCATTCTGTTAGCGAAGAAGCGGCCGTGGATTATATTGCTGGCTACTGTTTAGTGATTGATATGACCGCAGAAGATATTTTACTGCGTAATCCGCGATTTTTGACAAAGTCAAAGAACTTCGATTCTTTTTTCTCGTTTGGGCCTGAGTTGGTTACGCCAGATGAGGTCCCGGATTTGATGTCGCTAAATGTGGCAACTTGGAAAAATGGTTCTCCGCATCGGAGCAATACCGTCTCTAATATGGCGTTTAATCCATTCTATCTCGTATCACATTTTTCGCATATATCCACCTTGTATCCTGGGGATATCATTAGTACAGGGACTCCTGGGGCTTCGGTTATTCAATCTGGCGACCAAGTTGAATGCCGCGTAACAGGATTCAGAACATTAAGTAATAGGGTCGTATAATAGAAAAGGTGTCTCATTATTAAAGATCAAACTAGAGACCATGCACATTTTGCGGTAAGTCAATGTTTGTTTTTACGTAAGTTTAAAGGAGGCGATATGGGAGTTATTAGGGGAGTTTTTTTTAGTGCTATAGCAGTTCTTAGTCTTTTGTTATCAGGTTGTAACCAACCTCAGGAAACAATCAAAATTGGCTATATCGATCCCCTCTCGGGACCTTTTGCCGCGGTGGGTCAAAATGGTTTGCGAACTCTTAGTCTCTTTGTAGATGAAATTAATGAGCAAGGGGGTGTACTCAACGGCTCTAAATTTGAAATTGTTCCGATCGATGGGAAGGCGAACCCTCAAGAGTCGCTAATTGCGTTCAGGCAATTAGCCGACCAAAAGGTTAAATTTATGTTTCAAGGAAATTCGTCTGCAGTCGCTGGCGCATTGTCTGAGGCGGTCGCAAAACATAATGAGCGTAATCCTGATTCAGCCATGATTTACTTGAATTACGCTGCTGTGGATCCAGCTTTGACCAATGATCGCTGCAATTTCTGGCACTTTAGGTTTGATGCAGATGCCGAGATGAAAATGCACGCGCTCAGCGATATGATAGCGGCTGATGCATCAGTTAAGAAGGTTTATCTGCTTAACCAAGACTACGCGTTTGGGCACTCAGTTCAGAAAGCGGCTAATTCTATGTTGCCGAAAAAACGTCCAGACATACAGATCGTCGGGGATGATTTGCATCCACTAGGAAAGGTTAAAGATTTTGCGCCTTATATCGCTAAAATCCGTGCATCTAAGGCGGATTCTGTGATCACTGGAAATTGGGGTGTTGATTTAGCGTTATTGGTTAAAGCAGCTAAGGATTCCGGATTAGACGTGGTGTTTTATACTTATTACGCTGGCGTAGTTGGTGGGCCAACGGCGATCGGTGAGGCAGGCGTGGACCGAGTAAAGATGGTGAGCATGTGGCATGTCAACGTTGGGGATGAGAAGTCAAATGCCATTGTGGAGTCGTATCGAAACAAATATTCAGAGTTTAATGATGACTTAATTTTCATTACGCCTAAATATGCGATTGACCTTTTAGTTCAATCGATTGAGGCAGTAGGCTCTACAGATCCTCTAAGTGTTGCAAAAAAATTAGAGGGTGCTCGATATAAATCTGTGACTGGCGAAGTTTGGATGAGAGAGGACAACCATCAATTGATCCAGCCTTTGTATGTTTCTACGTTTAGGAGAATGGGTCAGGATGGCGTCAGAAACGATATGGAGCGCACTGGAATCGGTCCTAAAACGGATGTTGTCGTGGCGGCTGCCGATACCGTGTTAGCGACGACTTGCAATATGGTACGGCCATAGCAGATTTTGTAGGCCATAATGCGGACCACTTAAAAGTTAAGTGGTCCGTTATCTGGATTGCGCGAGTCGGGACTCACTTAAAGGGTTAAGATTTGAGTCGGATAATTCTGGAGACCTCATCTAGGGACCTAAGGTTGCGCATTACTCTAGCCAGGTGAATACGATTCGTCACCATAATGGATAGGTTGATTTCAGCGTAGTTTGTAATGTCGTTCTGTTCGAAGTTTCCTGTTTCGATATTGGCGTCCGCTGCAGAAATTTTTGTAGCAATTTTCCCAAGAATACCTCGACCGTTTTTCGCTAGTATACAAATATTAACTAGGAAAGATTTTGATGTGTTTGGGTCCCATTCAACATCAATCCATTTGTGGGGATCGTTGTGAGACCTTCTAGCTATAGGGCAGTCATGGGTGTGAACGATCAATCCGTGGCCTTTTCTGAGATAACCAATGATTGGGTCTCCGGGAATTGGATGGCAACACTTTGCAAACTGCAGAGCCATACCCTCGGTCCCGTGTATGACTAAGCTGGTCTTCTGTACATTTGTCTGAGTTACTTCGTCGTCATCCAGCGCTAATAAATGCCGGGCTACAACGATAGCTAACTGTTTACCTAAACCAATCTCAGAGAGTATTTCATTCTTAGTTTTCCCAGCATATTCTTTGGCAAGGCGATCCCAATGATCCAGAGTGATCGCATTTGGCTCCATTTTGAGATCATCCACCGCTTGTTTGAGTAAACGTTCACCGAGCACTGCAGACTCTTCATGGTGTTGATTTCTTAAAGAATGACGTATTTGCGCCCTTGCCCGACTGGTGGCGATGAATCTGAGCCAATTTGGATTTGCTGTTGCTTGTTCAGAAGTGATGATCTCTACTTGATCGCCGCTTCTTAATTCAGTATTTAAAGGTACCGGCTCATGGTTCACTTTAGCGGATGAGGTGTAATTTCCCACATCTGTATGCACTGCATAAGCGAAATCAATGGTCGTCGCGCCTCGAGGAAGTGAGATAATTTTCCCTTTAGGTGTAAAAACAAACACTTCATCAGGGAATAAATCTAACTTGAGATGCTCCAGAAATTCAGCCGCATTTCCTGGTTCTGCTTGCAGTTGCAGTAAATTCTGCATCCATTGATGTGTGCGAGTTTGTAGCTCGGTCAGAGAGGTTTTGTCAGTTTCTTTATAAAGCCAGTGTGACGCAACCCCAGATTCTGCAATTTGATCCATTTTTTTTGTTCGAATTTGCACTTCAATAGATGTACCCACCGGGCTTAATAGTGTGCTGTGCAGGCTTTGGTAGCCGTTTGCTTTTGGAATGGCAATGTAGTCTTTGAATTTTCCGGGAACAGGCTTATAACGTTGGTGTAATACTCCGAGAGCCGAGTAGCATGATGCAATGTCTTTAACTACAACGCGAAAACCATAAATATCAAAGACCTCGGCAAAAGATAAGGTTTTTTTGGTCATTTTTCGATAAATGCTGTGAATCGCTTTTTCACGTCCTGATACTTCGGCTTCAAGTTCGTGTTCCTTGAGGCATTGCTGTAGCGACTCGAGAATTTTCCTGATCAGCTCTTTCCGGTTTCCTCGTGCCCGTTTTACAGCTTTTGACAGTACCTTATAACGATTGGGATAAAGGTGTGATAGTGATAATTCTTGCAGTTCATGATATACATCATTCAATCCCAAGCGATTGGCAATTGGCGCATAAATCTCTAGAGTCTCTTTAGCTATGCGCATCCTCTTTTGAGGTTGCATTACCGTCAACGTTCGCATGTTGTGGAGCCGATCCGCCAGTTTGATCAACATGACTCGCACATCTTTGGCCATTGCAAGCAGCATTTTTCTGAAATTCTCAGCTTGCTCATGCTTTTGAGATTCGAAACTGATCTTATCGAGCTTTGATACGCCGTCGACTAGATCCGCAACGACTTTCCCGTATTTTTGACTGATTTCTCCTTTTGTGATGCGGGTGTCTTCAACCACATCATGCAATAGTGCCGCGATGAGCGCGGTGGAATCAAGATTCCAGGTCGTCAGAATTTGGGATACCGCTACAGGGTGTGAGATGTAAGGCTCACCCGTTTTTCTAAACTGACCATGGTGTGCCTCTCGACTGTATTGGTACGCCTCTTTGAGCATTTCAAGCTCATGGGGGCTGAGGTAATTCGCCGCCTGTGCAAATAGTGATGAGGCTAAGTCTACCTCGATAATGTTTGACACTGCAGGAAAGTCATGCTCCATGACGTCACATATCCCGATAATCCGATTTCTACACGAGTAGTTATCGACTCATGCTGAGTCGAAACAAGTAAAGTGACTATTTTTTATTGAGTATCTCAATACCAACCTTACCACTCGCAATTTCTCTGAGGGCAATAACAGTTGGTTTATCATTGTGCCTCTCTACAAGCGCTGTATTGCCGATAGAGATTTGCCGCGCGCGATAACTCGCTGCTAGTGTTAATTCAAAGCGATTCGGAATGAACTCCAAGCAATCATCCACCGTAATACGAGCCATAATCAGTCATCCTTTAAAAAGTTTTGTATGATGTGTTCGCTTTTATGCCTGTGCGCTGCGAGTCTCGTCGATCGCACAATGGCTTCCAAATCAGCTACAGCATCGTCGAAATTGTCGTTAATAGTAACATATTGATACTCAGAAATATGGGCAATCTCAGTATTCGCAGCTTTCAGGCGTTGCTCAATTGTTGTGGGGGCGTCCGTGTTTCTTTTCTCGAGGCGTGATCGTAATAAAGCCTTATTGGGGGGCAGTATAAAAATAGAGATGCTGTCGGCATAGAGGCTTCTAATGATTTGAGCGCCTTGATAGTCGATTTCTAGGACGAGGTCATTATTATTCTTAAGCTCGTTTTCGACTAAGAGCCTGCTGGTCCCGTACCAATTGCCATGCACCTGCGCATACTCTAAAAAATCACCATTGCTTAAACGTTTCTGAAAGTCTATTTCATCGGTAAACAAGTAGTGTTGACCATTTTGTTCTCCCTGTCGAGGTTGTCTCGTGGTAACCGAAATGGATTTTTTTAGCCTGTTATCTTTTTCGGTCAGGGCGTCGATCAATGAAGATTTGCCTGCGCCTGAGGGCGCGGAAACAATAAAAATATTAGCCATAGGTCTATTCAATATTTTGGACTTGTTCCCTGATCTGTTCGATCGCTACCTTTAGTTCCATCGCGATATTAGTCGTCTCAATATTTGTCGATTTGGATCCTAGCGTATTGGCTTCTCGATTTAATTCTTGCATGAGGAAGTCAAGTTTTTTACCTTGCGCCTCCTTCGATTCTAAAATATCTAGTAATGAGGACGTGTGTGCCTCTAGTCTGTGAATTTCCTCTTCGATGTCTACTTTTATCGAGTACATCACAACTTCTTGCGCAATTCTATCTTCTGAAAATTCAATATTAAGCTGTTTGATTCGATCTTTCAATTTTGTTTCGTAAGACGCAACAATGTCGGTTATCCGTGGTTTAACGTCTTGAATGAGCACCTTGATGCGGTTAGCTTTTTCTTGAATGATTTTTTTTAGTTTTTTACCCTCTTCATTTCGAGCGATACTAAGTTCGCTAATTGCAGTGCTGAGCGCTTCTTCAGCTGCAGCGACTAGGATTTCAATCTCCATTGATTCCTCTTGTATTGCCCCAGGCCAGCACAGAATGTCATTGATGGAGAGTTTCGCCGCTTCAGGACAGTGTGTTGCAAGAGTTTGCTCCAATGTTTTTAGGTTTTGAAGAACTTGGTTGGATATCTTTTTCGATACCAAATCATGATTCTGACTGATCGATATCTTACATTCTACTTTCCCTCTTTTGAGGAAGTCGGCTAATGTACGTCTAAATTTAACTTCGTATTGCCGTAATTCTTCAGGGATTTTAAACTGGAGGTCTAGATATCGGTGATTAACACACTTAATATCCGTTACGATGGTAGCGAATTTAGTTGTGCATGAAGCAGATGCGAATCCAGTCATACTGGTGGTCATGAATTATTTCCTATTTCGTCAATAATTATAAACTGTTGATAAGATATCACGCGTCTGATGAACCTGGAACAAAGAATCATGATGGTTTTCGCATTTTTTTAAGAAGGAGCGGTAATGAACAGAAATGGTCGGGATGCTGACAGCTTAAGAAAGGTTTGTTTGACGAGAGGGTTTGTTGGGCAGGCTGAGGGTTCCGTGCTAGTTGAGTTTGGCAGAACGCGAGTGATCTGCACCGCTTCTGTTGAGGAAAAGGTGCCGCTTTTTCTAAGAGGAACCGGCCAAGGTTGGGTTACCGCTGAGTATGGGATGCTGCCGCGATCCACTAACACGAGAATGGATCGAGAAGCTTCAAAAGGCAAACAGTCGGGAAGAACGCAAGAAATCCAAAGATTGATCGGCCGCAGCTTGAGGTCGGCTATTTCGCTTCTGGAGCTTGGTGAGCGAACAATTAAGATCGACTGTGACGTTATTGAGGCAGACGGGGGTACTCGAACCGCGAGTGTTACGGGTGGGTTCGTAGCATTATGTGAGGCGATCAATCATTTGCTACAAACAGGTGTACTACAGCGGTCACCCATTAAACATCATGTTGCTGCAATATCGGTCGGCATCGTATCCGGACAAGTCTTATTGGATCTTGACTACGTAGAGGATTCCAAATGTGACACGGACCTTAATCTCGTTATGAACGAAGCGGGCGCTATCATAGAAATACAGGGGACTGCTGAAGGTGTTGCTTTTAATAAAGCACAGTTAGCTAACATGCTATCTTATGGAGAAAAGGGTATTTCAGAGCTTATCGCGATACAAAAAATGTCTTTGGAACATGACTCATGATGCTGCCCTCTAAAATCGCGATCGCCTCGGGTAACTTAGGCAAGATTCGTGAAATTAATTTGATGTTTCATGGCCTAGATATTGAGTTTGTGAGCCAGAATGACCTAGGCGTGAGTGAGGTGGATGAACCTTATGATACTTTTTTGGAAAATGCACTGACGAAGGCGCGGCATGTATCCAAAGATTCAGGGTTGCCTGTGCTGGCAGATGATTCTGGGATTTGTGTGTTTGCATTAGATGGTCGGCCGGGTGTAAATTCGGCCCGTTTTGCTGGTGCGAATGCGATTGATGCTCAAAATAATCATCATTTGATCGAATTAATGAGAAATGTCGTTAATCGTCGTGCATATTATTATTGCGCGCTCGTGCTGGTGCGCCATTATAATGACCCTGCTCCTTTGGTCACCGATGGAAGATGGTTTGGAGAGTTACTTGACGAACCGCGCGGGGAGGGAGGCTTTGGGTACGACCCACTTTTTTTGGATCTTAACCTTGACTTAACTGGCGCGGAAATGTCCTTGGCCCAAAAAAATGTGGTAAGCCACAGAGGTGCAGCAGTCCACAGCATGAGGCGATTGTTAGAGTCGGGGGCGTATTGATGGTGCGATCTGATTTTGGTTTGATCTGTAGCCCGATTATTGTTCAGACGCTACGAATTTCATATTGAGCGTGAGTGTGACCTGTCTACCACCATTGTCGTTGTATGTTCACATACCTTGGTGCGTTAAAAAATGTCTGTATTGTGATTTTAACTCTCACCCTCTTAGAAGTGATGTTTCCCCGAACGAATATACCAATACCCTTATTAAGGATTTGAAGCAGCACCTAGACTGGATTAAAGATCGCGAAATTCAAACAATCTTTTTTGGTGGAGGTACGCCATCCGTTTTCGATCCGGATTTAATCGGCGCTGTCATTAATTATGTAAAGGAAAATTGCCTGCTTAGGGCTGATGCAGAAATTACGTTGGAGGCTAACCCTGGCGTGTCGGACAGGATTAAGTTTGAGGGTTACGGAAGAGTCGGCGTCAACAGGCTGTCGATTGGGGTTCAAACGACTAATGATCAGTTACTCGAGAAGCTGGGGCGAGTGCACTCCAGTGCTGAAGCCATCGAGACGATTTCAGATGCAAAATATATTTTTGACAATATCAATATAGATTTAATGTTCGCGCTACCGGGGCAGGGGCTTGGAGAGCTGAAAACTGATCTGTTACGTGTATTGGAGTTTGCTCCTGAACATATATCGATCTATCAATTAACGATTGAGCCAAATACTTGGTTCTTTAGATATCCTCCAAAGTTGCCTGATGATGATTTGGCTTCAGAAATGCAGTTTGAAATTGAATCAGCAGCGCATGAACACGGATATAAACAGTATGAGGTATCAGCTTTTGCGAAACCGGATAGGCAATGTTCGCACAATTTGAATTATTGGGAGTTTGGTGATTACCTTGGCATTGGGGCGGGCGCTCATTCGAAAATAACGACGTCTCAGAGTGTCATGCGTATCGTGAAGCATAAACAGCCTAAGCGTTATATGGAGGCGGTTGCGTTGGGAGATGGTGTATACAGCAATGAGATCGTGACTTCTAAATCCCTACCATTTGAATTTTTCATGAATGCTTTGCGGTTAAATGGTGGCGTGCCTAGAGACTTATTTGAAAAGAGAACAGCTTTACACATTGATTTGGTGAAGTCGCAACTTATGGCACTAGAGCGACGAGGCCTTATGACTGTATCCGATGATTTCATATGTACGACTCCATTGGGCATGCGATTTTTAAATGAGGTATTGCAAGAGTTTCTGTGAGTTAGCGAGCCTTAGCGTTTCTGGAAGATAATATCCCACACTTGATGTCCCAGTTTAAGTCCGCGCCGTTCAAATTTGGTAGTCGGTCGGTAGGAGGGGCGTTCACAAAAATCGACTGCTGTATTTTCTAAATGATGATTTTCTAGCAATGTGACCAATATTTCCTCTGCATACTGTTCCCAGTCAGTCGCGATGTGTAGATACCCAGTTTTCATTAAAAGCAGGGCCATTTGATTGATGAACTCCCCATTGATTAAGCGTCTCTTATAATGCCGTTTTTTGGGCCATGGATCAGGAAAGAAGATATGGATGCCGCTTAGACTTTTTTCAGCGAACATATGCCGCGTCACCTCTACTGCATCATGCTCAATAACTCTGAGATTTGAAAGCCCGGCATCCTCGCTTAACTTAAGTAAACGGCCAACGCCTGGCGGGTGTACCTCAATCCCAATGTAGTTGTGTGCCGGGTAGGATTGGGCAACTTCTACGGTCGCATCGCCCATCCCAAAGCCAATTTCTAAATAAGTGGGGTTGTTGTTCCCAAAAATAGTGTTGAAATTAAGTGTAGATTTAAGCTGTAAGGGTAAAAGGTATTTGCCACCTAATTGTTGCCGAGCATTTTTTTGCCCGTCTGACATTCGCCCGGCTCTTAGGACGTAACTTCGAACCTTTCTTTTTTCCATTTGAGGGCTTTGAAGTTGTTAAAAAACTTGAGTTGAGCCAGGTTTATTTCTTAGATGCTGGGGGTATCATCCCCGCCGTGGGTGAACTTGGTGACGCGCGGTATAGCTTCTTCGGCATTCTGCCGGCACGAAAAGCGTCTCTGCCAGATTGAACCGCATTCTTCATCGCGCGCGCCATCATGATGGGATCTTGTGCTGCTGCAATTGCGGTATTCATAAGTACTGCATCACACCCTAGTTCCATCGCAATTACTGCGTCCGATGCCGTACCGACCCCTGCGTCTACAATCACCGGCACGTTAAGGTTTTCAATAATAATGCTGAGGTTCCAAGGGTTGAGAATCCCCATTCCGGATCCAATCAATGAAGCAAGTGGCATGATCGCGACGCAACCCAAATTTTCGAGCTGTTTAGCAATTATTGGGTCATCCGACGTATACACCATTACTTGGAAGCCATCCTTTACGAGTTGATCAGCTGCAACCAATGTTTCGGATACGTTGGGGAACAGTGTTTGTGGGTCTCCTAAAACCTCCAGCTTAACTAAATCATGTCCGTCTAGTAGTTCGCGCGCGAGCCTGAGTATGCGTACGGCGTCATTTGCGGTATAGCAGCCAGCGGTGTTTGGAAGTAATGTTGTGTGTTTAAGATCAATAAAGTCGAGTAGGTTTGCTTCTGATGCATTCTGTCCGAGATTTGTTCGACGTATGGAGACAGTAACTATTTCTGCCCCACTTTCTTGAATTGCGTCGCCCGTTTCCTCGAAGGATCTATAGTTACCAGTGCCGATGATTAAGCGACTTTCAAAAGATCGAGTGCCAATTTTTAAAAGATCCATTTTTTTGAAGAGTTCCCAATACTATGTGAAAAATTTATCAAACGAACAATTTAACCGCCACCTACAGCCATAACGATTTCTATTTGATCACCATCTTGTAATATTTGAGATTTAAACTGACTTCTGGAAATTATTTCTCCGTTGATCTCTAGTGCAATTTTTTTGTGTGCAATATCCAGGTCTATGACGAGGGCGGATACGGTTGTTCCAGTTTCTATTTCCTTAATAGCTCCATTGATATACGCAGCAATCATAATAGTTTAGTGGCTTATTATTTTGTGATCAATATTCTATCACTGGCATAGTCTAGATCGATATCCTTGAGTTTCGTTAAGTACGTTTTTTTACTTTAGAATCGAATTAATTGTAGATGCGGTAGGCGAGCTCATCGGAGAGGGCAGCCAAAAGTGTTCACCGGTTGTGTGGGGTGATATTTTAAGCCTACTCGTTGGTGAATTCTTATACATGAGATTGTAAACGTGCTCAACTTTTCGGACGATGTAATTAATTGGCAGCTGAAGCATGGGCGACATGATTTACCGTGGCAGGTGAATCGAACGCCATATGGGGTATGGGTGTCTGAAATTATGTTGCAGCAAACTCAAGTGAGCACTGCGACCCGGTACTTTACCCGTTTCATGACCACGTTTCCTGACGTCGCGTCGCTCGCAAATAGCACTGAAGATGAGGTTTTAAGCGCTTGGAGTGGATTGGGGTATTATTCCAGGGCTATAAATCTGATCAAATCAGCTCGAATAATAGCCGCGGCTCAAGGGGGAATTGTACCTTCCGAGTACGATGCATTAATAAGCCTTCCTGGCATTGGCCGTTCTACCGCCGGTGCAATTCTAGCGTTAGCGTATGGAAAAAAATACCCAATACTTGATGGAAACGTAAAACGAGTGTTAGCACGTGTGTTTTGCGTCGATGGCCCGCCCAACGCAAGCTCGACGATGCGAGAATTGTGGGCACTTGCCGAGAAACTGATGCCCAATACGCATATAGATGCTTACACTCAGGGGTTGATGGATATTGGGGCTACCGTATGTGTTCGTCGCAATCCCAATTGCTTATCGTGTCCTCTAAAACAAAGGTGTCTAGCGCGACTTGAGGATGTTGTTGGGATTTACCCCGCTGCGAACAATAGGCAAAAGATCACTAAGAAATCGATTTATATGATCGTTTTCGTGCATGCTGATACGGCTTTAATGGTTAAGAATTCAGGTGAAGGGTTATGGCCGGGGCTTTTGGGGTTCATTGATTCTGAAATATTTTCTGCAGATATTTTGGATCGACTCGCGAGTGAGTTTAAATTAGAGGTGGAGTCCACTGCACATCTCGCTAAGTTTCGTCATCGACTTACTCACATTGATTATTTGGTTCGTCCCGTGCGAGTGAATGTCTCTCTACGTCGTACAAAATTGGAACATTCCGGATTGAAATGGATCAATCTTCACGACCAAAGTCAGTTGCCTATTTCAGTGCCTGTTAAAAAGATATTTAAGTTGCTGCATTAACTTAAGTCGCGGTGACGCATCAGCGTACGGTAGTCTTGTTTGAATTTTTTCTCAAGTTCTTCTACAACATAAACCGATCGATGCTGTCCTCCTGTGCATCCAACAGAAATCGCTAGGGTTACGCGACCTTCATTGATGAATAAGTGCAACCACCGACTCATGAATTGATGAATGTCGTCTATTATTTTTAATGTATCGGCACTTCTGTTCAGATAGTCAGCCACCTTTGGATTAGAGCCTGATAGTTGTTTTAACTCATCTTCGTAAAAGGGATTTGGTAAGCAGCGAACATCAAAAGTGAAATCAGTATCTAGTGGTATGCCATGCTTGAATCCGAAAGACTGTAAGATGAGTTGGAATTGCTGATTTTTGTTTTCGACGAGACCTCTCACGGAATTCTTCAGTTGCTGAGGAGTTAATCTGCTGGTGTCGATGTGCTCCGCGTTGATTTTAAGTGGTTCAAGGAGTTTACGCTCAACTTCGATACACTCAATAAGGGTTGTTTTGTCATTGGATAAAGGGTGAGGCCTTCGAGTCTCTGAATATCGTCGTAGTAGTGATTCGTTTGATGCATCAAGAAAAATTATTTTAACTTCTATGCCTTGATTTGACAGGTTTTCAACTTCTTCGGGTAATGTCCCTAGAAAGGATGGGTTTCTGACATCAAGGCTGATAGCTACATTGGAGTATCCCTGTTTTGTTAGGGTTTCGATGCAAGCATCAAGGAGTTTGATTGGTAAGTTGTCGATACAGTAGAATTCGAGGTCTTCGAGCGTTTTGAGCGCAACGCTTTTGCCCGAGCCGGAAAGGCCTGTAAAGATAAAAAGCTTCATTTCATCAGCACTTTAATAAAGTCATCAACTCTGTTGATCGGTAATGCTTTTGCTTTGGCGCGCCATAAATTCTTGAGTGCTATCTATACCTCTGAGTTGTAACACGAAATTGCGCACAGCAGCCTCAACCAATACAGCGAGGTTGCGTCCTGCGGCAACAGGCAATTGCACTTTTCGAACATCCACATCAAGGATATTTTGTGAGGAGGCGTGTAGTGGCAACCGTTCTGCTTGAGCGGCTTGCCCTCGGGTGGGTTTCATTAATTCGACAATTAAGTTGAGATTTTTTCGTCGCCTTACAGCGGTCTCTCCAAAAATAGTTCTAATGTTAAGCAAGCCTAGTCCTCGGACTTCTAGGAAGTCTTTTAGTAGTTCAGGGCTTCTGCCCTCCAGTGTCTTAGGTGCAATGTGGAACAGTTCCACAATATCATCAGCGACAAGGCCAGAACCTCTAGATATGAGTTCCAAAGCTAACTCGCTTTTTCCAACACCACTTTCCCCTGTGATCATCACGCCCACTCCTAGGACATCTAAAAGAACGCCATGGTGCGTGACGTAATCTGCCAGGGCTCTCCCCAGATATGTTCGGATTACCCAGATAATCTGGAGGCTTGGGACCGTAGAGTAGAGGACCGGAATATTATTTGTATTGGCAACTTGCACGATTGATGAAGGGCACTTTCCACCGTCTGAAACAATAAAGCAGTTAGTGTTAGCAGCTATCTTTTCGAGGGATTCGATTTGATCTTGTAGGGGGATATCTTGAAAATAAGCAACCTCTGTTCGACTGAAAATTTGAATCCAATTCGGGTGTATGAGGTTGAGGTGTCCAATTAATCCGTTAGAGGATTTATTAACTGCACTTGAATCCAGAGAGCGAGTATCAGCGCCATGCACGATTTCCCATTTGAGACTTAAAGCCTCTTGGTTATCGTCAAATAATTTACTCACTGAGATCGTGGACATTTATTTTCCCAAGAGTTTGATGATTTCCACCTTATCGGATATTTTTAGTAGTTGTTCTCGCGTAGATTTTTCGCTGAATACTTCTGCTAAATGGGCAAGGTATGCTAAATGTTGATTTTGTTGTTTGACCTCTGGAGTTAATAAAGCGAAAATCATTTGGATTGGTTTGTTGTCTCCAGATTCAAATTGAATAGGCTTTTCAAGTCGGGCAAAAACCCCCACAAATCGTTTTAGCTTCACGAGTCTTCCATGCGGCAAAGCTATCCCATGTCCGATATTCGTCGATCCAAGCTTCTCCCGTGCGAATAGCGCTTCAAACGTTTCAGAGCGTGGCACCCCGTATTTTTCCTCGATACAGAGGGCAACTTCTTCAAATAAGCGTTTCTTACTAGATATAGTTATATCCAGAAGGACTTCCACTTCCTCGAACAGTTTAATTAGACTGATATTGGATGACATACTCAAAATTAAGATTTTTTTCGCATTTGTGATGGTAGAATTTTTTGATTTTCTCGGTATTTAGCTACTGTGCGCCTAGCAATCTCGATCCCCGATCCGGAAAGAACTGCTTGAATTTTACTATCAGATAGCGGATCTTTTGAATCTTCAGATTGAATCAATCTTTTGATGAGATCTTTAACATGTGTGGACGATGTCTTACCCATATCTCCGATGGCATTACTGAAGAAATATTTTAGTTCGAATGTTCCTCGGGGTGTGCTGATGTACTTACCTGACGTTGCTCTAGAAATTGTAGATTCGTGCAGATTAAGCGAGTCAGATATTGTTTGTAAGTTTAATGGAGTGAGACCTTTTGGCCCATTTTCTAAGAAATCTATTTGTACTTTAAAGATTTCTTGAGAGACTCTTAATAATGTTTCATGTCTCTGATTAATGCTGCGTTGTATATTCTTTGCCTGTCTTAAATAATCTTTGAGAGGGTTTGATTCAGAGTCTTTCCCATATTGGATAAGGTCTGCGTACTCTTGATTGATTCCAACTCTGGGTATCCATTCATAGTTTAAGCGCATTATCCATTTTTTGTTATATTTTTCTACGATTAGGTCCGGTTTTACGTATCTCGCATGATCCTCCCAGTCTGCACTGAGTGGTTTTGGACTTAGGTTTGAGATGAGTTTGGCTGCCTCAGTAATGTCAATAACTCTGCAGCCCATAATGCGGGCAATTTTTTTATAGTTATAACTCGCAAGTAGCTTCAGGTGCTGATCCAATAGAGTTTTCGAGAGCACTTTCAGGTGATTACTGACCGTGGTTTTTTTCACCTGCAATTGTAAATGCTCGATAAGATGTCTAGAACCTACACCAACTGGTTCGAGATTCTGCAGAAGGTTGCGGCATCTCTCGAAGTCGATAATTACCCAGTTTTTTCCTTCTGGGAAGTTGTGTTTTAGCTCTTCAAATGTTTCTTTTAGAAAACCATCTTCATTAAGATTATCAATAAGATAGGTGGTTAGTTCTTTGTCTTCATTTGAAGTGTTATTTGAGATGAGTTGTTCTTTAAGATATTGTCGAAAGTCGACGTGCGTTGCAACCTCGTTGGAGTTTGAACCATCATAAGTAAAACCATTTTCTCCCCACGACGACATGGTATGGGTCGTGTAGTCTACTCCTGATTCTATCTCAGGGTATGCCAGATTATTCGAGTCGCTCGGTTCGTTAGCCTTGGCTGCTTCCGGTCTTTCCGCTTCCGGCTTGTCTCCTTGCTCGAGGTCAAGTAGTGGATTTTCTAGTGCTATGTCCTTTAGTTCTTCCACAAGCTCATTGGTTCCTAATCCCAAGAATCTCAGCGATTGCCTCAGCTCTGGAGTCAAAGATAAATTTTGTGTTTGTCTGCCAACTAATTGCTGTCTCATGGGAGTATTAACTATCCTGAAATACAATTAAGAATGTCTTATTGAGAGTATTTTTAATCTTGGGGAGCTTTTTCTTCATAGCCTGAACTGATCACCTAAGTAGACCTTACGGACCGACGGATTTTTAATAATATCTTCAGAAGGCCCACTTGCCAGAACGACCCCTTCATTGACGATATAGGCACGATTACAAATATCTAAAGTTTCTCGAACGTTGTGATCCGTAATGATTACTCCAATTTTTTGTTTTACAAGATATCGAATAATTTCCTTAATATCTAAAACGGCAATAGGAGCTACGCCAGCGAACGGTTCATCTAGAAGTATGAAGCTGGGTTCGGTGGCGAGTGTTCGCGCAATTTCTACTCGCCTTCGCTCGCCTCCAGAGAGGGATGCTGATGAGTTTTTTCGTAGGTGCGTTATGCTTAAATCTTCGAGCAACTGCTCCAGACGCTCGGCGATGTCACTGCGTTCTTGTAGCTCAAGAATTGCTCGAATATTTTCTTCCACATTGAGCTTTCTGAATATGGACATTTCTTGTGGCAAATAACTAATACCTAATTGCGCGCGTCGATGAATGGGTAGATGGGTGATATCGGTTCCATCGAGATATAGGTTGCCGTTGGTGCAAGGGGTAATGCCGACAATCATGTAGAAGGTTGTCGTTTTGCCGGCGCCATTGGGCCCTAGTAGTCCAATTACTTCGCCACGCGCCACCTCGAGAGAGACGTCATGGACTACGGTTTTTGTGCGATATTGTTTGTTTAGTTTTAAAGCTTTAAGCATGTTGGCTTCAGTTCGCATTGATGCATAACGGCCAGAGACCAGTGATATTCCTTGGCCTGGCTCAGGGTTCTACGCGTTGTTTGGGTTGAATTATCACTTTCACTCTTCCGTTGGAAGGGTTTCTAGCATCTTTGTTTCCTCCGTCGCTCCTGACCGTAAATGTTTCAGTGACGGCATCGTAATGGATAAACTTTCCTTCTACTTGGTCTCCATCGCGCCAAAGTTTGGCACTGTCAACCATCGTCAGTTGATCTGTGATCGCATCGAATTCGATGCGCTTCGCCTCACCCTCTATATAGTCTTTATAGCCTTCACGTTTTTGTCTGAAGTAGGCGAGTTCCCCGAGAGCAATCCCTTGCTTAAACTCGTCATTTTCCTGAAGAACAGTAAGCGTATCTGCTTTGATTAGCAACGTTCCTTGCGTGAGTACAACGTTCCCTTTAAAGACCGCAGTACTTGTTTTGTCATCCATGTATCCGCTATCTGATTCGATATTGATGGGCTTTTCCCTGTCAGCTTTTTCGGCTAATGACTGAAAAGGATTGAATATTAGAGGAAGCAATAGAAGAATTTTCCATGACGTTAATTCTTTTCGTACGAGTTTTGAATTATTTTTAATCATCGTAAGTCATTGTTACGTTCGATAAAAGATCAAGAAGTCCGTCCTTGGCATGATATATGAATCCGTGAGAAAAGCCGACCGACGATTGACGGGTAATTGTCGTCTTGTGGTCTGTTCTAGCAATCTGGCTAGGGATTTCTACGATTACGAAGTCGGTGGCGACGCTTGTAGGCACTGATTCCGCACTTGTAATTTTAAGTGTCACATTCCCCATTAGGTCGATTGTTTCATTATTTTTAGCTCTACCAGCGTCCGCCGTTACAGTGAATTCGGATGTGGGACTGTTGTGAAATATGAGCTTTGGTCTAATAGTTTGCGATTCGTTCTCCAATTCAGATTGGGTAATAGAATCAAACTCGAAGATTGATGCAATTTCTCCGCTCTGGTTGAACCGAGTGGATACGACCTTATTGAGGAAAAATTTTGGTACTGTTTTCGAGGCGAGCGTTACATGCGGTGAAAACAGGGCAGCATGGTGCGCCCACCAAGATACTGAGGCGAGTATGGACAGCAACACCAAGAAGAGTAACCTTGTCGTCAGTTTTGGCATCAACAAAGATCCTCAATATGTCTCCCCCACATTCCTTTGGATTTCATAAGAATTTCCACGACTTCTCGAATGGCGCCATCTCCCCCAGGACGTGTTGTCACGTAGTCCACGCGAGACAGGACATCACTAGAGCCGTTTGAAGGACTAATTGATAGGCCGCAGCGGGTTAGGATGGGCAAGTCAGGTAGATCGTCACCAATAAAAGCCACAGCGTTTGGCGCAAGCCCGGTTAGCTTCAAGAAATGTTCGAACGCATTAAGTTTGTCGTCGACACCCAAATAAAGATGTTGAATATTCAATTCGTTTAGTCGATATCGAAGTGCAGCCGAGTCTCTGCCGCTGATTACGCCCGTAAGGATTTTAAAGTCCTGCAACAGCTTGATTCCCAGGCCATCTGCGGCATTAAAGGCTTTAAGGGTTTCTCCATTTTCGGAGCAGTAAATTTTTCCATCTGTCATGACACCATCAACATCAAATAGAATTCCTTCAATGACTTTTGCTTTTTCTAAAATCTCTTTTTTCATAAGATTTTTGCTCTGAGTAGGTCGTGCATTCCTAAAACTCCAATCGGGGTTTCTAACTGGTCTGTGACCACCAGCTGGTTTACGCTATGCTCTTCCATGATTTGCAGAGCTTCAGCTGCTAGGGCGTTTTCGTTAATGGTTTTGGGGTGCGGTGTCATCATTTCTCGGGCAACTATATTGTCCAGTGAGTTTTTAATTTGGAAAATTCTCCTAAGATCTCCATCAGTAATGACGCCGACGAGCTTCCTGTTACTCATGACGGCAGTCATCCCCAGTTTCTTGGAGGTTATTTCCATGATGGTGTTTTGAATGCTTGTGTCGGGCGTTACTTGGGGAAATTCATCGCCGTGGCGCATGATGTCGTTGACTCGTGTTAATAATTTTCGTCCAAGTGTTCCACCGGGGTGCGATTTGGCAAAGTCCCGTTCCGTGAACCCTTTGGCGCGCAGCAGCGCAATAGCCAGTGCGTCTCCTAGGGCTAATATTGCTGTTGTGGTGGATGTTGGTGCCAGTCCAAGCGGGCAGGCCTCATGAGAAACGCGACACTCAATAGTGATGTCCGCAAGACGCGATAACGTTGAATTCTTGTTGCCAGTAATTGCTATCAATTTAGTGCTCTCTCGTTTTAGTGCTGGCACAATGAGATTGAGCTCTGCACTTTCCCCTGAATAAGAGATTGCAATGAATACATCCTCACTGGTCACCATGCCCAAGTCCCCGTGACTCGCTTCAGCAGGATGCACAAAAAAAGAGGGTGAGCCAGTGCTAGATAAGGTGGAGGAGATCTTGCGCGCGATGTGTCCCGATTTCCCAATACCGCTAACCACAATCCGTCCTTTGCAAGCCAGCATTAAGTCGCAGGCTCTTCTAAATGACTCATCCAAATGTTCGGAGATTTCTAATATAGCATTGGCTTCAATCTCGAGTACTTGCTGAGCGTATGCAATCACTGGGTCAGAATGTTCTGTGGTTTTATCAGTCATTAGTGAAGTATATCGTATCGCTTGTTCCAGTTGCTCACTTTGATGTTGCGCGATGGTTTAAACATCTTTTTATTGAGTGGTATCAAAGAGTCCTCAAACTGAATCGTGACGTTCTGAATGACTATCGAGATTGTCATAACGCATAAATCGACAAAATTCGGCAATTGTAGATAGAATAGTCTACTCAAATTTAAGCTTTCATCAATGCACAAACCAACAGACTTAATACAATTTTCAGCGCTGAACTTCGCATACGGGCAATCTACAATTTTTCGGAATTTAGATGTCGGTTTTGCGGCGGGTAAGGTTACAGCCATTATGGGCGGTAGTGGGTCGGGAAAGACGACCATTCTTAAGCTGATTAGCGGGCAGGTGCGCCCGCAGCAAGGGAAAGTCACTTGCGAAGCAAGTGTCGTAAATCAAATGAAGCACCGAGAACTTTTTGCATATCGTAAAAAAATTGGTATGCTTTTTCAGTATGGAGCACTGTTTACTGATCTTAATGTTTTTGAGAATGTCGCGTTCCCCTTGAGAGAGCAAACTGCGTTACCAGAGTCGGCAATTAGAGATTTAGTGTTGATGAAGCTTCACGCAGTCGGGCTTAGGGGGGTCTCTAAGCTGATGCCAGCTGAACTGTCGGGAGGAATGGCGAGGCGGGTGGCCTTGGCGCGAGCTATTGCTCTGGACCCAAGCTTGATGCTTTATGATGAGCCCTTTACTGGGCTAGACCCGATATCTACTGCCATCACAGGGAACTTGATCAGGACGCTGAACGACGCTTTGGGCATTACCTCCATTTTTGTAACGCATGATATAAAGGCTTCGTTTAAGGTGGCCGACGAAGTGGTGTTGCTGTCTCGCGGATCTATAACGGTTAGAGGTGCGCCCAGCGAGTTACTCGATTCGAAAGATCCCCTAGTGCGCCAATTCGTCAATGGCGAGGTAGATGGTCCCGTGCCGTTTCATTTTCCTTCGAGACCTTATGAGGACGATTTGGAGATTGGGCATGGGCAGATCTGATCTATGAATTTTTTCCGCGAGATACTGTCAAAACTCGGCAGGGCCACTATTAACTCGATATGGAGACTTGGAGAAGCAAGTATTTTTATGGTGCGAGTTGTCTCGCGCTCATCAATCGTTCTGCGTCGTCCCAGTCTGCTTGTCGCAGAGATACACTTTGCGGGTGTCTTATCCTTGGTGATCATTATCGTCTCTGCACTTTTTGTTGGCTTGGTGCTGGGGTTGCAGGGGTATGAGACGCTTAAAAGATATGGATCGACCGGGGCTGTGGGGACACTGGTGGCGCTTTCATTAGTGCGCGAACTAGGACCAGTGGTCTCGGCCTTGTTGTTCGCGAGTCGCGCTGGATCCGCGATAACCGCTGAGATTGGCATCATGAAAACAACGGAGCAACTTTCTGCAATGGAGATGATGGCGGTCGATCCACACGCGCGTGTGTTAGCTCCTATGTTCTGGGGTGGATTTATTTCGATGCCTTTGCTGGCGGCCATTTTTTCTGCAATGGGTATTATTGGAGGCTACCTAATTACTGTTGTGGTGATTGGGGTTGATTCAGGGGCTTTTTGGTCCCAAATGCAGTCGAGTGTTGATTTTCATCACGATATTTTGAATGGTGTTATTAAGAGTGTTGTTTTTGGGACTGCTGTGAGTGCCATAGCAGTCTATGAGGGATACGCCGCACTGCCGACTGCTGAAGGTGTCTCTAGAGCGGTAACAAGAACCGTGGTGACGTCTGCGCTGGCTGTGTTAGCGTTGGATTTTGTTTTGACCGCATTTATGTTTACGGGGGCACATTAAATGGAAAGATCAGTTATCGACCTATGGGTTGGAGTGTTTGTGGCAGCGGGAATTGGAGCGCTTTTATTTTTGGCGCTTAAAGCTGGAAATGTGGACTCCATCATCAAATCAGAAGGTTATAAGGTGTCTGCAGAGTTCGACAACATTGGCGGGCTGAAAGCAAAAGCTCCTGTCAAAAGCGCTGGGGTTATTGTCGGGCGAGTTGATAGTGTAACTTTCAGTAACCAAAGTCTTAGAGCTGTGGTTAATCTTAACTTAGATAAGCAATTCCAGTTTCCTGCAGATAGCTCAGTCTCGATTCTCACGTCTGGCCTCCTGGGGGATCAGTTTGTGGGGATCGATCCAGGAGGTGCCCTTGAAAACTTAGAGGACGGGGATCGTGTTCGTATTACACAATCTGCTATTGTGTTGGAGAAGGTGATTGGTCAGTTCTTGTATGGAAAAATGTCTGAAAAAAAGAGTGATTAGTTACATGGTCCAATTTCTTATAATGCGCTAGGTGTTTTTAAATGAAAGTTTCTAATCCATTAATTAGTGTTTGTTTTTTGTTCGCGCTTGGCGCTTCAAATGCTTTTGGTGCAGACGTTAAGCCTGATGTGCTTGTGAGGGATGTCGTCGCTAAAATCATGCATAAGGTTGAGACCGATGCTGATATCGCTTCCGGGGACATGGAAAAAACAATTAAGTTCGTTGAAGCTCAAGTTGCACCCCATTTTGATTTTCCGAGAATGGCACGGTTGGCTGTCGGTAGGTCATGGCGCGAGGCTACGCCTAAGCAGAGGGCGCTAATCGTTCAGGAGTTTCGAACATTGTTAGTAAGATCGTATGCCTCAGCGTTCACCCGTTTCAAGGGGGTCAAAATTCAGATTCTACCCCTTCGTGCTTCAGAAAAACCAGAATGGGCGCTTGTTGAATCATTAATTAAATTGCCTACAGCGGTGGCTCAGCCGATCGCTTTGAATTACGACATGGAATTGATCGATGGCAACTGGAAAGTATTCGATTTGCAAATCGATGGTGCGAGTTTGATTGTTAACAACCGCAGTCTTTTTCAAACTGAGATCCAATCGTCTGGTATCGAAGGTTTAATTGAGACGCTGAAGCAGAAAAATGCCCAAAATGTCAGCACTGACAGCGGAGCTAAGCGGTGATAATTGCAGGAAATGCCGGTTCGTTCAAGCTGCGGGGTGAGTTAACCATGATGACTTATGTACAGCGGCTTGAGGAAGCTAAGGCCGCTTTGGCGCAAGGGCATCTCACGATTGATTTTTCGGATCTGCAGGAACTAGATTCCTCTGCAATCGTTTTTATGTTGGGCTGTGTAAGGGCTTCGAGCAATAAGGTGGTATTTAAGTCGTTGCCCAATGCGTTGAGCGGGCTCGTGAGTTTGTACGGGGTTACCGACCTCCTAAAGATTAAGCTGAACTAAATTATTTATGGATGGTACGGCATGCCCCGCTCTTGAGATCAAGGCAGTTTCGAAATCATTCGGATCTGTTAACGCGGTGAGGAATGTTAGTTTCTCGGTCCCTCGTGGTGAGTTTTTTGGGCTTCTTGGGCCAAACGGAGCGGGGAAGACAACGTTGATTAATTCCGTAGCAGGGCTTTGCCGCGTGGATAGCGGATCAATAAAAGTCATGGGTCATGACGTTTTGGGAGACTATCAATCTGCTCGACATGCTTTAGGAGTTGTTCCTCAAGAATTGGTATTTGATCCCTTCTTTACTGTTAGACAAACACTGACGTTTCAATCGGGATACTTCGGGGTTAAAAAAAATGATGTTTGGATCGACGAGATACTGTTTGGCTTAAATTTGACAGAAAAGGCGAATGCCAATATGCGATCGCTATCAGGAGGTATGAAGAGGCGAGTATTAGTTGCTCAGGCATTGGTGCATCGGCCTCCTGTAATTATATTAGATGAGCCGACCGCCGGGGTTGATGTGGATTTAAGAAAGAATCTTTGGTTGTTCATTCAAAAGTTGAATGATGAGGGCCACACGATAGTGCTCACGACGCACTACTTAGAAGAGGCTGAGAGTCTTTGTAGCCGCATCGGAATGCTGAAAAATGGTGAACTCGTGATGATTGAGTCTACGGATCGTTTGTTGCAAAGGGATAAAGAGTGTGTGATTCGTTTTCGGGTGAAACAACCAGCGAAAGCAGGTTTATCTCCTCTTGAAACTCTCTTGCCTGATACGGTGTGTGTCGAGTCAGGGGAATATCTTGTTAGAGTTTCAAATCCATCGGAGATTGAGGGTGTTCTTCGGTCAGTGCGTGAGTTGGAGTATCACATCGATACGCTGGAAACGGAGAACGAAGATCTCGAGGATGTCTTTTTGTCGATCATGAGAGCTAGCCCGGAGCGGTCAGAATAAGATGTCGGGGTTTAGTACTCTTTTCTTGAAGGAGGTTTTAAGGTTTTGGAAAGTGCCTCTTCAAACTCTCGGCGCTCCTGTCCTCACCGCTCTCCTTTACCTGCTGATTTTCTCTCATGCTCTCAAAAATAGAATCAGTGTTTATCCTGATTTAGAAATCGATTACGCGACCTTTTTAGTACCGGGGCTCGCCATGATGAGTTTGTTACAAAATTCTTTTGCTAATACGTCATCTAGTTTGGCTCAGTCAAAAATGATGGGCAGTATCGTTTTTATTCTGCTTACGCCGTTATCTCACCACGCGTTTTTTGCCGCGTATATCTCTGCAGCTTGCCTGAGAGGATTGATTGTAGCTTCAGGTGTAATCATTGCGTCAATGTTTTTTGTGAGCATTCCCATCAGTAATATTTTTTATATCTTATTCTTTGGTGCTTGCGGTGGCGTTATACTTGGTTCTCTGGGACTCATTGCGGGAATTTGGGCGGACAAATTTGACCAGGTTGCAGCCTTTCAAAATTTCGTTATTTTGCCTATGACTTTTTTGTCTGGAGTTTTTTATTCGGTAGAAAGTCTACCACCGCTTTGGCAGATGATCTCGCATGCTAACCCGTTTTTTTACTTGAATGATGGATTTCGTGCTGGGTTCTTTGGCAGGTCTGATGTGCCGGTTGAAATCAGTATTTGTGTTGTCTCAATGGCGAGTTTGATCTTATCATTGGGATGTTTGTCACTAATTCGGAGTGGTTATAAGCTCCGAGGTTAAGCAGGGTTTAAATTTATGGTTACTCCAGATGATGTTAAAGCATACATAGAGGATTCGTTAGCCTGTAATCACATTTCGGTGATCGGCGATGGCCAACATTTTGAGGCAGTTATTGTAAGTGCGGCTTTTGATGGTAAAAGTCGGCTGCAGCGTCACCAGATCGTATATATAGCTTTGGGTGATCGCATGAAAAGCGAGATTCATGCGCTATCAATGAAGACATTTAGTCCAACTGAGTGGGAAGCTCAAAAAGGCTAGTGTGGAGAAGCTTGTAATCCAAGGCGGAGTAGAGCTGTTTGGCGAAGTAAACGTGTCGGGGGCGAAGAATGCTGCGCTTCCAATACTTTGTGCGAGTCTTTTGACCTCGGAAGTTGTCCGAATTCGTAACTTACCTCATCTTCAAGACGTCACAACAATGCTGACCCTTTTGGGGCATATCGGTGTTGATGTTGAGCTCGATGAAAAGATGGGAGTCCTCTTGTCGGCGAAGGATGTGAATCGGTTGCAAGCGCCTTATGAATTAGTGAGAACTATGCGGGCTTCGGTACTGGTTTTAGGGCCGCTTGTGGCTCGGTTCGGCGAAGCGAAAGTGTCCTTGCCAGGAGGGTGTGCGATAGGGCAGCGCCCTGTCGATCAGCACATTAAGGGCCTTGAAGCCATGGGCGCTCGCGTTGAAATTGACCAAGGGTACCTTTATGTTACCGCCAAACGATTAGTAGCCGCAGAGATTGTTTTTGATCTTGTTACGGTGACTGGTACAGAGAACCTTATGTTAGCCGCAACCTTGGCCGATGGTGTCACCATTTTGAGAAATGCTGCGATGGAGCCCGAGGTTTTAGATCTTGCTAAGTGCCTATCGGCTATGGGAGCTAAAATTACGGGCGCAGGTACGGAGACCATTAGAATTGAAGGCGTTCAGTCGCTCAATGGATTTGATCATGCTGTTATGTTTGACCGGATCGAGGCTGGGACCTATATGAGCGCAGTGGCGGCAACTCGTGGGGAACTATTACTTAAAGGAGTAGATGCGAGCATAATAAGTTCTATCATGTTAAAGCTCACAGGAGCAGGTGCTGTCATCAGGCATGAGGGGGATAACTTACTTTTAACTGTATCGCACCAGCTGAATCCAATAGACATAAAAACTGCGCCTTATCCTGGGTTTCCGACGGATATGCAGGCGCAGTTTATGGCTCTTGATACAATTGCCGATGGCACTAGTACTATCTCGGAAACTATTTTCGAGAATAGATTCATGCATGCACAAGAGCTCAAACGTTTCGGCGCGAAGATTGAAATCCAAGGTAATATGGCCGTTATTCAGGGAGTCAATTCACTTACTGGAGCCGAGGTAATGGCCACCGACCTTCGTGCGTCTGCTGGCTTGATCATTGCCGGCTTAATCGCCTCTGGTGAGACCGCTGTAGGTCGTATTTACCATCTGGATCGGGGTTATGAGCGGATCGAAGAAAAATTGGGGCGTTTAGGAGCAAAAATTAAGCGCGTTGCCAATTAGTTTACGTGCGAGTTTTCGGTTACTTTTTTTCATAAATTATTGGGGTTATAGCATTGGTTAAATCTGGTGAATGCGTCACGATGGCTCTTTCCAAAGGACGCATCCTTGAGGACACCTTGCCTTTTTTAAAGGGCATGGGGATACATCTGCTTGATGATCCCGAAAAATCGAGAAAACTAATTATCGGGACTTCTGACCCCAGATTGCGCATTATCATTGTTCGGGCGAGTGATGTGCCGACGTATGTTCAAAGAGGGGCTGCTGATCTTGGAGTCGCGGGTAAGGATGTATTACTCGAGCATGATGGAAAGGGCATGTATGAGCCGCTAGATCTGGGGATTGCTCAATGCAAATTGATGGTAGCGGTGCCAGAGGGCGTAGATTACGCCAATGTTATTCGTTCTGGAGCGCGCCTGAGGGTGGCTACGAAATATGAAAAAGCCGCACGGAATCATTTTGCCCAGAAGGGAGTTCATATTGATTTGATTAAACTTTATGGCTCAATGGAGCTCGCTCCTTTAGTTGGTTTGGCTGATGCGATTGTTGATCTTGTATCGAGTGGTAAAACACTAAAGGCGAATAAACTTGTGGCTGTAGAGGAGGTTCGTCAGATCAGTTCCCGATTAATTGTGAGTGCTGCATCATTAAAGTTAAAGCATGCAATGGTGCAACCGATTATAGATGCCTTTAGGCTGGCGGTGAATACATTAAAGAGGTCTAATGATTAAGGTTCTTAGGTACGAGGACGCGTGTTTCGATCAGCAATTGAGAAAGACATTGGCTTTTGAGGAAAACTCTGCTTCGGCCATTGAGGTTGTTGTGGATGACATACTTCAGCAGGTCCGTAAGTATGGTGACGCTGCGCTCATTGCACTCACGAATAAATTTGATCAGACTCAAGCAGCATCGATCGAAGATTTAACGGTTGACCGAGAGGGTTTACGGTCGGCGCTCAGTGCTGTTGACAGTGAAGTTATTAAAGCGTTAAGGGCTGCTTCGCATCGCATAGAGAGTTACCATCAGCGACAGGTGCAGGGCTCCTGGTCTTATCGGGATGAGTCAGGAAGTCTTCTGGGTCAAAAGATTGTCCCTCTAGCTCGGGTTGGACTTTATGTTCCAGGAGGTAAAGCGGCTTATCCATCCTCTGTGTTGATGAATGCAATTCCAGCGCGTGTTGCTGGAGTTAAAGAGATTGTGATGATGGTGCCAACACCTAACGGCGTCGTTAACCCTGTCGTTCTTGCGGCGGCGCATATCGCTGGAGTAGGCCGGGTATATCAAATCGGTGGCGCACAAGCGATCGGCGCCCTTGCTTACGGGACCCAAACGATTGATAAGGTAGACAAGATCGTGGGCCCGGGCAACGCATACGTAGCATTAGCAAAGAAAAAGGTTTTTGGGGTCGTTGGCATTGATATGATCGCGGGACCGTCTGAGATTTTGATAATTTGTGATGGGAAGACTAATCCTGACTGGATAGTTATGGATCTCTTTTCTCAGGCTGAACATGACGAGTTGGCGCAATCGATTTTGATTACGAACGATGAGTTATTTTTGCGTCGGGTACAAGAAAGGGTTGCAGCACTTCTACCGGAGATGCCGCGTAAGTCAGTGATCAAAAAATCGTTAGAGGATCGCGGTGCATTGATTCTAGTTAAAGATCTTAGCGAGGCGTGTAAGATTGCTAACAGCATTGCTCCAGAGCATCTGGAGCTTTCTGTTGAGGAGCCTGGTTTGCTTTTAGATCAGATTGATAACGCGGGTGCGATTTTCATGGGTAGGTATACATCCGAGGCTCTTGGTGATTACTGTGCTGGACCTAATCATGTGTTGCCGACGTCGGGAACGGCTCGTTTTTCATCGCCGTTAGGCGTTTATGATTTTCAGAAGCGTACGAGTTTGATTGAGGTCAGCGAGTCTGGAGCTCGAGACCTAGGTCGTATCGCCGCTAAGCTGGCGCGAGAGGAAGGGCTTGAAGCTCACGCTCGATCGGCCGAAAAGAGATTTCAGCTATGAGTCGTTTTTGGAGTGATGTGGTCAGTCGGCTGAGTCCCTACGTTCCCGGAGAGCAGGCTGAGTCAAAAACGGTCATTAAACTTAATACGAACGAAAGTCCATACGGACCCAGTAAAAAGGCGATCGAGGCGATTGCAAGGTGTGTGGGTGATGACCTTCGGTTGTATCCAGATCCGCGTTGCTCAAAGCTGCGTGAGGCGATTGCTTCTTCGGAGGGCTTAACCGTCGATAATGTTTTTGTTGGCAATGGTTCAGACGAAGTTCTGGCGCATGTTTTTCGCGGGCTCTTTAAGTCTAACCAGCCGGTTTTGTTTCCAGATATTACGTACAGTTTTTATCCAAGTTATTGCCGGTTGTTTGATTTATGCTATGAAGAAATTCCGCTAAATGCTGATTTCCTGATCGACATAGAAGATTATTCAAAGGGAAATGGCGGTATTATTCTGCCTAACCCTAATGCGCCGACTGGAATTGATATTGGACTTCCTTCAATTCGTAGATTGTTGGAAAGTCAATCTGATAAAACGGTAGTCATTGATGAAGCTTATGTCGATTTTGGCGCGGCATCCTCTGTGGTACTTATCCAAGAGTTTCCGAACCTCGTGGTGACTCGTTCTCTCTCGAAGTCGCATGCGCTAGCAGGACTGCGCGTTGGGTACGCGTTGGGACATGCTGATTTGATAGAGGCTTTGCATCGAGTTAAGGACAGCTTTAACTCGTACCCTGTTGATCGACTTGCTTCAGCTGGAGCGATTGCAGCGATAGAAGATCGCGATTATTTGAATAAAGTGCGACTCGATATTATGTTTAATCGTGAAAGGCTCTCGTCTGGATTATCGGCGTTAGGGTTTTTAGTTTTGCCTTCGGCAACTAATTTTGTGTTTGCGCGTCATGAGCGGTTCTCAGCTCGGGTGCTGTACCATGAACTTCGGCAAGCCGATATTCTTGTGCGGCACTTTACTCGCCCAACTCGAATTGAGGATTTTCTTCGCATCACTGTTGGAACTGAGGAGATGGTTGGGCAGATGCTCGAGCGTTTGCAATTAATCCTCGCGCATTGATGGATGACGTTATTCGTATAAAATAGCACTCTTTATACCTATCATTTTAAAGCTTGAAGACTCACATGGATAGAATTGCTAAAGTCGAAAGAAGTACGCTCGAAACTCAAATTTCGGTAGAGGTTAACTTGGACGGCGTTGGAAAGTCTGATATCAGTACAGGAATTGGATTTTTCGATCACATGCTTGACCAAGTTGCACGTCATGGGTTATTTGATCTTTCCATAAAGGCTGAGGGGGACCTCCATATTGATATCCATCATACGGTGGAGGATATTGGTATCACGCTGGGCCAAGCTTTTGCTAAAGCGCTTCCTGATAAAAAGGGAACCTTTAGGTATGGTTATTGCTATGTTCCCCTCGATGAAGCTCTGTCGCGAGTAGTGGTTGATTTGTCGGGAAGGCCAGGCCTAGAGTATTCAGTCAATTATGTTCGAGGCCGCATCGGTGACTTTGATGTTGATGTGATCCGAGAATTTTTTCAAGGTTTTGTGAATCAAGCGAAGGTTACTCTTCATATCGATAATTTGAAGGGGATCAATGCGCACCATCAAGCTGAAACAGTATTTAAGGCATTTGGCCGCGCACTGCGTATGGCCGTGGCCGTTGATGTGCGCAGTGGTGGTGCTCTCCCTTCAACTAAGGGGCAACTCTAGTCAGTTGACTGTTTAATATGGCTTTGGTCGTAGTAGTCGATTATGGAATGGGTAATCTGCGATCAGTAGAGAAGGCTCTAGCTCATTTGGGAACATCTGATGTCATCAAGATTTCAGGTGATCCAGCCGAAATTGCAATTGCAGACAAAATTGTGTTCCCGGGTCAGGGGGCAATGCCAGATTGCATGAGAGAGCTGGAGTCCAGGAAATTAATTGATCCCATACGGTTAGCTGCGGAGACAAAACCATTTTTAGGTATTTGTATTGGGCTGCAGCTTCTTTTTGAGCGCAGTGAAGAGGGTGGCGTCCTCGGTCTTGGGTTAATGTTGGGTCAGGCTCGCAAGTTTTCTCAAGGAAAGCTCGATGCTACGGGCGCCAAATTCAAAGTTCCTCATATGGGATGGAATAAGGTCGATATTTGTCGAGCGCACCCGATTTTTGATGGAATAGATAATCAAGAATATTTTTACTTTGTGCATAGTTATTTTGTTGAGCCAATTATGTCTCAGACGATCATTGGTAAGACGGCATACTGTAATACCTTCGCGAGTGCGGTAGCCTCTGAAAATTTGGTTGCCGTTCAGTTTCACCCAGAGAAAAGTCAACAGGCCGGGCTAAAATTATTGTCTAATTTCTTGAATTGGGATGGCCATTGGACTTGCTAGCATTATTCATTCTATTTGGTAGTTTTGGACAATTTAAAACTTAATTAAATTCTATGATTTTGATTCCAGCGATTGATCTTAAGGACGGACATTGCGTTCGTCTTCGGCAGGGTTTGATGGAGGATGCCACGGTTTTCT